>DASWKP010000419.1:0-8958 GCA_036396575.1 Longimicrobiales bacterium
TGTGGATCGCCGGCATCCTCGTCGCGCTCTCGTTCGTGATGAATCGGAGCCCGGGGATCTTCCTGTCGGGGCTCGGCGCCCTCACCGCGGTGCTCATGCTGGTCTTCCGGACCACGATCCTGTCCTTCGTGGCCAGCCTCCAGATCGCCTCCAACGACATGGTGCGGGTGGGCGACTGGATCGAGATGCCCCAATTCGGCGCCGACGGCGACGTGGTGGACATCGCCCTGCACACCGTGAAGGTCCAGAACTGGGACAAGACCATCACCACCCTCCCTACCCATGCCCTGGTGGAGCACTCCTTCAAGAACTGGCGGGCCATGTCCGAGTCGGGGGGGCGGCGCATCAAGCGCGCCCTCATGCTGGACATGGGGAGCATCCGCTTTCTCACCCCCGGGGACGTGGAACGCCTGGAGCGTCTCGAGCTCCTGGCCGACTACCTGGCGGCCAAACGGGAGGAGCTGGCCACGTATCGGGGGATGCGGCCGGACAAGGAGGGCCTGGAGCCCACGCCGAGGCGGCTCACGAACGTGGGGACGTTCCGGGCGTACGTCCTGGCCTACCTGCGGGCCCATCCGGCTATCCACCAGGAGATGACCTTGCTCGTGAGGCAGCTCGCGCCGACCCCGAGCGGCCTTCCCCTGGAGCTGTACTGCTTCACCAACGACGTGCGCTGGGCGGTCTACGAGGACGTCCAGGCCGACATCTTCGACCACCTCCTGTCCATGGCGCCGGAGTTCGGCCTCAGGGTCTTTCAGCAGCCCGCCGGAAGCGACATCGCCGGGGCGCTGGGAGGAGGACCGAAGAGCAGCCCGGGATCGCCGGAGCCGCGCTTCGCCATGGGAGAGGAAGGTGCGGAGCCAGAGCGGCTGGGCTAGCCGTCCGAGCGCGTTTCCGCGGAAACGCGACACCGGGCCAGTGGGCCCCTGGCGCTCCCGCGCGCTCCCGGAGCGGTGGTCCCGTCAGGCCGGCGGCGCCTCGATCTCGGTCTCGAAGACCAGCGCCGTGTCGCCTCCGACCCAGGCCCGGGCCACCGCGCCGTCCTCCAGGCGCAACTCCACGCTGGCCTCCCCGGGTCGGCCCTGGGCGTGGCCCATCTCCACCGTGTAGGCCACGACGCCGTCCCCCGCGGGGGCGGCCACCGCTCCGTGGCGGACCAGGTAGGCGCCCAGGGGTCCCTGGCCGCTCCCGTTGAAAGGGTCTTCCGGGATGCCGGCGGCCGGGACGAAGACGCGGGCCGCGAAGCGGAGGCCCCCGCGGCCGGGCTCTCCTCCGGGCCCTCGATCCGACGGCGCGAAGGCCAGGTAGCCGTCGGGCCCCAGCTCCCGGCTCAGCTCCACCAGGGCGTTGGAGTCCGGCCTCAGGCCTCGAAGGATCTCCTCCGAGCGTACGGGGACGATGAACTTGGGCCGGCCGTTGGACATGACGTCGATGGGGAGGTCCGCGACCTCCTCGGGCTTCAGGCCCAGGGCCGCCAGAATCCTGGCCCGCTCCTCCCCCGACGTCTCCGCGTCGCGCCAGATGGGTTCCTGGAGCATGGCGACGCGGGAACCCTCCCAGCGGACGCGCCAGACTCCCCCCGGGGCGCCCTGCCGCGCCTGTCCGGCTTCCTCCCCACGCAGGCGGCTTCTGACGGCGTGCGCGGCCAGCGTGGCGTGCCCGCACAGGGGCACTTCCACGTTCGGCGTGAAGAAACGCACCCACACGTCGTGGTCCGGCCCCCTGGGCGGGAAGAGGAAGACCGTCTCCGAGTTGTTCAGCTCGCGGGCGATGGCCTGCATCTGCCGGTCGGACAGGCCCTCCGCCCGGGGCACCACGCCGGCGGGGTTGCCGGCCCAGGGCACGGAGGTGAACGCATCGACCTGGAAGAGGCGGTAGCGGGGCACGCGGCCTACATTCCTCCGCCCGTGTAGACCACCTCACCCCCGATGATCGTGTACGCGATTTCCGTGGTGGGGAGCTCCGCGTCGGGGACGGTCATGATGTCCTTCGTGAGCACCGTGATGTCGGCCAGCTTGCCCACGGTGAGCGAGCCTTTGATGTCGTCCTCGAACGCCGCGTACGCGGCATTGAGGGTGTAGGACCTGAGTCCCTCGAGCCGACTCATCTTCTGGTCGGGGTAGAATGCCTCGCCGGTGTCCATCATGCGGGTCACGGTGGCGTAGTAACTGGCGATGGGGCTCACGTCCTCCACGGGGGCGTCGGTGCCGTTGGAGACCACGGCGCCGGAGCGCATGAGATCCTGCCACATGTAGGCGCCCTCTCCGGCTCGCCGCTCGCCCAGGCGGGGCTCCACCCAGGGGCCGTCCGACGTGCAGTGGATGCCCTGCATGGACGCAATCACGCCCATGTCGCCGAAGCGGGGGATGTCGTCCGGGTGCAGGTGCTGGGCGTGCTCGATACGCCAGCGCAGGCCCGTCCTGTCCGGATGGGCCTCAAAGGCCTCCTGGTAGACGTCCAGCACCTCCCGGTTGGCCCGGTCGCCGATGGCGTGGACGCAGAGCTGGAAGTCGTTCTCGATGGCCAGACGGGCCGTCTCGGCCAGCTCGTCCACGTCCCGTCCCAGGCCCGTGCTCGCGGGCAGGTCCGTGTAGGGCTCCAGAAGCCAGGCTCCGTGGGAGCCGAGGGCCCCGTCCAGGCTGACCTTGATGGCCCGCACCGTGAGCCGGTCGCCCCCGTAGCCGATGAGCCTGGCGTCGGGCAGGCGCTCGGCCAGCGTCTCGTTGCCGACGCGCAGCATGACCCACATGCGGAGCTTGAGCGTGCCGTCGTCCGCCATCTCCTTGAGGAGGTCCACCGTGGCGAAGCCCGACCCCGCGTCCTGGAAGCTCGTGATGCCGTTGGAGATGACCTCCTCCTGCGCGAGCTCCAGGACCCGGCGAGGATCGGCGCGGGCTGCGCCGCGGCGGGCCGGGCCCAGCAGGCCCCCGGCGGTCTCGCGGAAGGCTCCGATGGGGTTGCCCCCGCCGTCCCGGACGATCTCTCCGCCCGCGGGGTCTCTCGTCGACGCGTCGATGCCGGCGAGCTCCATGGCCCGGGCGTTGGCGTAGGTGGCGTGGCCGCTGGCGTGGGTGAGGATGACGGGATTGTCGGGCGAGACCGCGCTCAGCGCGTCGTGGAAAGGCAGACCGTCCACGTTGGGCTCGGGCGCGGGGTCCCACTTCTCCTGGTGCCAGCCTCGCCCCGTGATGAGCTCTCCGGGCTCGGCCTCCGCCACGGCGTCGGCCACCATCCGGACGATCTCGTCCCAGTTGGCCACGTCCATGAGGTTGAGCTGAAGCTGGGCGCTACCGATGCCCGAGAAGTGCCCATGGCCCTCGATGAAGCCCGGGATGGCCGTCAGGCCCGCCAGGTCGATGACTTCGGTGTCGGATCCGATCCAGTCCTCGATGTCGGCGTCGCCGCCGATGGCGACGATGCGGTCGCCCACGACGGCGAGCGCCTGCGCTTCCGGGAGCGTCTCGTCCACCGTGACGATCTTTCCATTCATGAGGACCAGATCGGCGGGGTTATCGGGTTCGGCGGTACACGCCGCCGCCGCTCCCAGCAAGAACGCCGCGCCGGCCGCGCGAAGTCGAGAGACGATACGAGGAACGTCCATCCTGACCTCCGGTTGATGTGCGTAGCGAAGGCTACGGCGGGGCGGGATGCGCGGCAACGTCCCCGAGTCGCGCCCCGAGTCGCGCCCGAGTCGTGCCCCAGGGTCGTCCGTTCCGGGGGCCGGGCTCGTGGAGGCGGTGAGGGCCCGCTCAGGATCGGGAACCACCGGAGGCACCCGAGGGAATAAGGGCCCGACGGCCCCCGCGTGAACCCTTCGCCTCCGAGGACAGCCGCATGCGCCCCTTCGCCCGTTCGGCCTCGCTCAACCTTACCACGGTCGTCCTGGCCGGCGCGTTAGCCTTCCACCCAGCCCCCGCCGCCTCTCAGAGTGCCCAGGGCCGCACAGGCACGCTCGTCGTGCTGAACAAGGGGGAATCCACGGCCACCTTCGTGGACGTGGCCTCCGGCGAGGTGCTCGCCACGCTCCCCACGGGCCAGGGGCCCCACGAGTTGGCCATGACGCGGGACGGACGCCGGGCCGTGTCCACGGACTACTCTCGGGGCAACAGCCTGACGGTTTTCGATGTGGAGGCCCTGCGCGTCGAGCGCACCATCGACCTATCGGCGTACCCGAGCCCCCATGGCGCCTTCTTTCTGCCCGGGGATTCGATCCTGGCGGTCAGCTCCGAGGCCAGCCGCAACGTGGTCCTGGTGCGCGTGGCCGACGGAACCGTCGCCGGCGCCATCTCCACGGAGGCCGGGGGCTCCCACATGGTGGCGGTGACCGGGGACGGGAGCACCCTCTTCACCGGGGACATGCAGGCCAACACGGTCTCCCGCCTGGACGTGGCCTCGGGCGGGAAGACCGGGAGCTTTCCGGTGGCGGCCCGGCCGGAGGCCATCACGGTGAGCCGGGACGGGACCCAGGTGTGGGTGGGGAGCAACGATGAAGGCACGGTCTCGGTGGTGGACCCGTCCACCGGTCAGGTCACCACGCCCCTGAGCGGGTTCGGCTGGCCCTACCGCATCCTCATCGTGGAGAGCCGGGACCTGGTCGTGCTCCCGGACCTCCAGACGCATAGGGTGCGGTTCGTGCGCTACTCCGACCGGAGCGAGCTGGGCCGGCTCGACTTCCCGGATGAGGGCCCTCAGGGGGTGGCCCTCACCGCGGACGAGGGGACGCTCTTCCTGTCCCTGAGCAGGGCCGGTGAGGTCGCGGTGATCGACCTGTCCACCCGGGAGGTGGTCCGGCGCATCCCGGTGGGCCCCACCCCCGACGGGATCGGTTGGTCTCCCTTGACCCACAGGTAGTTGCCGCGGTCGGGCCCGCCGTGGCGAGGGCCGGGGGCGCGACGTTACAGTGGAGGCGAAAAATCCCCTCGCTCGGAGCCCATGGACCCATGGTCACCCGAATCCGTGTCATTCTCCTGACCTGCGTCGCACTCACGGCTTGCGGCGACGACGGAGCCGGTCCCGGCGAGCCAGGCGCCCTGAATGAGGAGCTGCGGACAGCCCTCCAGAACGCCGGCGTCGTCGCCGTCACTCCGCCTCCAGCCGAGCGGCAGGAACTCGTGACCCTCGGCCAGGCCCTCTTCTTCGATCCCATCCTCTCTGGCAACCAGAACATCTCCTGTGCCACCTGCCACCATCCCGTGGCCCACACGGGCGATGACCTGCCGCTGTCCCTGGGCGAGGGCTCCGTGGGGTTGGCCGAGGGCCGCGCGCTGGGCGAGGGCTTCCTGATCCCCCGCAACGCCCCGGCGGTCTTCAACGCGGGCGTCGAGGACGTGATCAGCTTGTTCTGGGACAGCCGGGTCCATCTGGATCCCGCGGGACGCCTCGTCACGCCGGAACCTCGTCTCAACGGCGCCGACCCCACGCTGCCCCAGATGGCCGCGCTCCTGGAGTCGGTCCTGTCGGCGCAGGCCATGTTCCCCGTGACGTCCGCGGACGAGATGAGGGGTCAACCCGGCGAGAACAACCTCTCGGACCTGGAAAGCAACGTGGCCATCTGGGACGCCCTTGTGGCTCGGCTGGTCGGCCGGGAGGACGATCCCGGCGCGGGCATCGAGGAGTACCGACAGATGTTCCGTGACGCCTATCCGGACCTGTTGGTGCCGCGGGACGTCAACTTCGCGCACGCGGCGCGTGCGATGGCCGCTTTCCAGCGGGACCGCTGGACCGCACTGGGAACGCCGCTGGACCGATTCCTGCAAGGCGACGTCGACGTCATGACGGACGAAGAAAAGCGGGGCGGAGTCATCTTCTTCGGCAAGGCCCGTTGCGGCACCTGTCACGGGGGCCCCCTCCTCACGGACTTCCTGCACCACGCCCGGGCCGTGCCCCAGATCGGCCCCGGCAAGGAGGAGCCCTCCGAAGACCGGGGGCTCGGCCGCCTCACGGGCAAACCGGCCGACGACTACCGGTTCCGCACGCCACCCCTTCGCAACGTGGCGCTCACGGGCCCCTGGATGCACGACGGCGCCATGATGAGCCTGGAGGAGGCGGTGGTCCATTCGCTGGATCCGGCGGCGAGCTTCGCCGCCTTCGACGGCAGCGACCTGCCCCCCCTCTTCGCGGGCACCCTGGACACGGATCCCGCGCGCAACCAGGCCCGCCTCGATGCCATGGAGCCCATGGTGCCCGTGGTCCTCACCGCCGCCGAGCTCCAGGATCTCATGGCCTTCCTCGAGGGCGCTCTCACGGACGCGTCGTCCCTCGACCTGATGGCCGACCTGCCCGAGAGCGTGCCGAGCGGGCTGCCGGTGGAACGTTGATTCGGGGGCTATGGCCCGGTGCCGTGGGGGTTTCCCCCACGCCGCCATCCGCCGATCCCCTACTGAGGCCCGGGGCGGCCCTGTCTAGTGGTTCGATTCCGAAGTCCCGTGTCAGCATCGAGAGTGGCGAAGCGCCGGTGTGGCAAGGAAGGACGACGAGGAATAGCAGCGCTATTTCGAGGAGGAGTGACGCCGTCCACACCGGATGCGGGCACCGCGCCCCAACAGGGCGTGGTCCCACTCGAATGCAGCGGGACTTCGGAATCGAGCCACTAGCGTTCGGGGGGGCTTGGGGAGAGCATCCGGGTCCCCCATCAATACGCGATCATGAGGAACCACTCCATGCGCTGGATCTACTCCTTTGGTGACGGCGCGGCCGACGGCGGCCGCGAGGACATACATCTCCTGGGAGGCAAAGGCGCCAACCTGGGCGAGATGACCCGCATCGGCCTGCCCGTCCCGCCGGGGTTCACCATCACCACCGAGGCGTGCCGCCACTTCCTGCGGGACGGCGTCGTTCCGCCGGACCTGAACCAGGAGGTCGACGAGGCCCTGGCCCGGCTCGAGGAGCGCACCGGCCAGGGCTTCGGCCACGGCACGCCCCCGCTCCTCGTCTCGGTGCGGAGCGGCGCGGCGGCGTCCATGCCGGGGATGATGGACACGATTCTGGACCTGGGCCTGAGGGAGTCCACGGTCCCGCTCCTGGAGCAGGCCACCGGAAACGCCCGCTTCGCGTGGGACTGCTACCGGCGCCTGATCCAGATGTACGGAGAGGTGGTCGTGGGCGTGGATCCGGCCGCCTTCGGGTCCCTGCTGCGGGGGGCGAAGGAGCAGTCGGGCGCCGTGAGTGACGCGGAGCTCGGGGCCGAGTACCTCGCGACCCTGACGTCGGAGTTCAAGGCCCTGATCCAGGAGGTCGCGGGCCAGCCCTTCCCGGAGGATCCCAGGGACCAGCTCATGGGTGCGGTGATCGGCGTCTTCCGGTCCTGGAACAACAACCGGGCCCGTGCCTACCGTCGCGTCCACGGGATCGCGCACGACCTGGGCACGGCCGTGAGCGTCCAGGCCATGGTCTTCGGCAACCTCGGCCCGGATTCGGGCAGCGGCGTCGCGTTCACGCGCAACCCCGTGACGGGGGAGGCCGCTCTGTACGGGGAGTTCCTTCCCAATGCCCAAGGCGAGGACGTCGTGGCCGGGATCCGGGATCCCCTGCCCGTGAAGGACATGCCGGATTGGCTCCCCGAGGCGTACGCCGAGCTCGAGCGGGTCCGCTGCGTCCTGGAGGACCACTTCCACGACATGCAGGATCTGGAGTTCACCGTGCAGCGGGGCCGGGTCTACATGCTCCAGACCCGCACCGGCAAGCGGACGGCCGCCGCGGCCCTCAAGATCGCCGTGGACATGGTGGAGGAGGGGCGCATCGACCGGAAGGAAGCCCTCACGCGCCTGGACCCCGCCGCCATCGACCATCTCCTTCATCCCACGGTGGACCCGGAGGCGGAAGAGCCCATCCTCGCCTCGGGCCTGCCCGCTTCGCCAGGTGCCGCGGTGGGCCGGGTGGTCTTCACCGCCGCCAGGGCGCAGGCCTGGGCCGACGCGGGCGACGACGTGATCCTGGTTCGCGAGGAGACGTCACCGGACGACTTCGAGGGCATGATGGCCGCCCGCGGCGTGCTCACGGTGCGGGGAGGGACCACCTCCCACGCGGCCGTGGTCGCCCGGGGCGTGGGTAAGTGCTGCGTCGTGGGGGTCTCCAGCCTCAAGGTCGAGGAGGACGAGGGTCGCATGAGCGTGGGGGACGTCGTGGTGGCGGAGGGGGACTGGATCACCCTGGACGGTTCGGAGGGCCACGTGTATCGGGGCCGGGTGCCCACCGTGGAGCCCGAGTTCTCCGCCGACTTCGCGCGCTTCATGGAGTGGGCCGACGACGTGCGGCGGCTCCGGGTGAGGGCCAACGCGGACACGCCCAAGGACTCGGCGCGGGCTCTGGAGAACGGCGCTGAAGGCATCGGCCTGTGCCGTACGGAGCACATGTTCTTCCAGGGCGAACGCGTGCACGTCATGCAGGAGATGATCCTCGCGCATGACGAGGAGACCCGCCGCGACGCCCTGGACCGACTCCTCCCCATGCAGCGCGAGGACTTCGAGGGGATCTTCCGCGTCATGGCCGGACGTCCCGTGACCATCCGCCTTCTGGATCCCCCGTTGCACGAGTTTCTGCCGCGCACCGAGGCCGAGATCGCCGACCTGGCGGAACGCCTCGATGTCGACGTGGTGAAGCTCCGGCGCGAGGTCCAGCGCCTGCGGGAGTCGAACCCGATGCTGGGGCATCGCGGCGTGCGCCTGGCCACGACGTTTCCGGAGATCGCCGAGATGCAGGTGTGGGCTATCCTGGAGGCGGCGCTCACCGTATCCGGGGAGGGCGTCGAAGTCATCCCGGAGATCATGATTCCCCTGGTGGTGTCGGCCCGCGAGCTCCAGGGCCAACGGGAGATCGTGGACCGAGTGGCCCGGGCGGTGTTCGACAAGGTCGGCCGGGAGATCGACTACCTGGTGGGCACCATGATCGAGCTGCCAAGGGCCGCCATGACGGCGGGGGACATAGCCCTCCACGCGGACTTCTTCTCCTTCGGGACCAACG
>DASWKP010000420.1:0-27755 GCA_036396575.1 Longimicrobiales bacterium
AGCGATCCATCCCATCCCGAGTACGAAGAGGACGTAGGTCCAGCTCCAGCCCGACGCCTGCGCGTCCACCGCCCACAAGGGTTCCACCACGAACGGATAGGCCAGGAGCGCCAGGAGCGAACCGGTGTTGGACACCGAGTAGAGAACGTAGGGCGAGCGCCCGGGAAACGACCGGGCGAACCAGTCGTGCAGGAGGGGCGACGTGGTGGCCAGGAGGAGGTACGGGGCGCCCACGCACACGGTCAGGAGGGCGAGGAGGTGGAGAGCCGGATCCTCGGCTCCGCCGGGCTTCCAGGATGGGTCGGGCAGGATGGGGAGGGCCAGCAGCGTGGCGAGCAGGACGGCCACATGGAGGGTGGCCTGCGCGCGCAGCCCGACGCGTCGGGACAGATGGGCGTAGAGATACCCTCCCAGGAGCATGGTCTGGTAGAAGACCAGGGAGGTGGTCCACACCGAGGCGGACCCCCCGAACCAGGGGAGCACCGCCTTGGCCAGGAGGGGCTGAACCAGAAAGAGGAGGAATGCCGCCAGGAACGTCACGGCGGCATAGGAAATCACCTGCCCCCTTCGTCCGAGATGATGAGTTCGTCCCGCGGGCCGCCCTTGACGTACGTGTCGAACCAGTCGAGGAAACGGGCCCACATGTCCAGCTTGTTCTCGATGGCCCGGGGCGTGTGGGACTCGTAGGGATACTCGTAGAGGACCGCCGTCTTCCCGAGGTTGGTGAGGGCGTGGATCATGCGCCGGGACTGGATGGGAAAGGTGCCGGTGTTGTTGTCGGCGCCGCCGTGGTACATCAGGAGCGGCGTGTCGATCTGGTCCGCCCGGAAGAAGGGGGACATCTCGATGTAGGTGTGGGGCGCCTCCCAGATGGTCCGCCGCTCGGCCTGGAAGCCCGAGGGGGTCAGGGAGCGGTTGTACGCGCCGTCTCCCGCGATGCCCGCCTTGAAGAACGGTGAGTTGGCCAGGACGTTGGCCGTGGCGAAGGCCCCGTAGCTGTGCCCGCCGTGGCCGATGCGGTCGATGTCGATGACCCCGAGGGCGTCCACGCCCCGGATGGCGGCGTACATGGCGTCCACCAGGCTGGCGATGTAGGTGTCGTTGTAGTTCTCACCGATGATGGGGATGTCCGGGTAGACCAGCGCGTACCCCTGGGTGAGCCAGATGTCGGACCAGCGCAGCCAGCTCATGTGCGTGAAGGCGTTCCTGTTGCGGGAGCGGACGGCCGCGTTCTCGTAGTCCTCGGCCTCCTCGAACTCACGGGGGTAGGTCCAGAAGATGGCGGGCACTTCGTCGCCCTCCCGCCAGCCCACGGGCATGGAGACCCGCCCCTGCACGGGCAGGCCGTCCCGCCGCTGGAACTCGAAGTCGATGCGCCGCGCGGCCGTGACCTCGGGGAAGGGGTCCACGTTGTGGGTGAGGTTCTCCAAGGAGCCGCCACCCGTCCCGTCGCCGGTCCACAGGTGGCTGTCCGGGAAGTCCGTCACGGACTCGCGGCTCACGATCATGCGCTGGAAAGCCGGGTCCAGGGGGAGGAGGGGCCGGTCGAAGAAGTCGCCCGCGCCCTCGAAGATCCGGGTCGTGGCGCCGCCCTCCAGGGCCACCCGGTCCACGAAGGGACGGGGGCGGAAGTCGGCCTGGTAGCCGTCGCCCTCGAGGAAGGCGTAGGCGCCGTCCGGCGAGACCGGGGCATACGAGAGGCCGTTGCCGGTGGTCAGGGTGACGAGGTCACCGGGCAGGTCCAGGGGGTCGTCGGAGGCGTGGAAGTCCACCAGGGTGGTGGGCGAGGGGTCGCCTTCCGTCAGGTCGAAGTGGACCAGAGCCTGCTCGCCGCTCCGGGACACGCTCGCGAAGGCGTGGCGGCCGTCCAGAGAGTAGGTCACCGACCCGATGGGGTCTTCGCTGGTGGCCAGGACGCGCCCGGAGGCGGAGTCGAAGGGCGGGCCGCCCATCATGACGCGGTCGGGCCGGGGAGCGTCGTCCGTGGCGTCGGGGTCGCGGGCGGCGCGCTCGAGCCAGGCCAGGCCGGCGCCGTCGGGGCGCCAGGCGAAGGCGCGCGGGCCGTTGCCCGCGCCGCCCCCGCGCCCCCCGCCGCCTTCGTTCAGGGGCCGCTCATCCAGAGAGGCCAGCTCGGTCCCCTGCCGGTCCAGGACGACCGTCTCCCGGGGAAAGCCCTGGTACGACGTGATGTAGCTGAAGGGGCGCTCGATGCGGGTGGCCATGACGTGGGCCCCGTCCGGGCTCAGCGAGATCTCCTCCCACATGGCGGGCTCCCCCAGGGGACGGGGCGCCTGGCCGGGGGACAGCTCGGCGAGCTGGCTCCGCGCGTAGTGCTCGAAGAGGGTCTCGTCGTGCTCGTCCTCGAGCGGGTACGGGAACGTGCGGCTGGCCGTGGCAACGTCCCGGGTGCGGCGCATGACCGGGCCAGAGGGCACGGGGTTTCTCGCGGGCTCGGGGCCCCGGTCCGCTGGCACGAGGAGCGTGATGAGAGTGCCCTCGGGGGTCCATTGCAGCATCTCCGACGGCCGGTGGCCCTGTCCGTTGGCGCTGGTGCCCACCGTGGCCAGCACCCGGGCGTCGCTCACGCGCTGGAGGCGGCCGGTGGCGGCCTCGGCGGTCCAGACCTCGGTGCGGTCCGGGAGGTGGTGCAGGAAGGCGATCCTGGCTCCGTCCGGCGACCACGTGAAGTCGCTGGCGAAGCTGCCCTCGGGCAGGTCCACTTCGATGTAGCGCCGCCCGGACAGCGAGTAGAAGCGGAAGTCGTGGATGCCGTAGGTGTCCAGGTGCCAGAGCCGGTCCGTGGCGGGCCGGAGCTCCAGCTCGGCCAGCCGGTACGTCCCGCGCGACATGAGATCCAGCGTGGACAGCTCGGTCTCGATGGGGATGAGGAAGTGGTCTCCGTCGGGGCTCAGGTAGTCCAGTGTGGCGTAGTTCTTGTCGGTGGCGAGGATCTCCTGGACCCGCGCCGGGGGGAGGACGTAGGTGGCGGCGTCCGGGTTGGTGGTGGCGGGCGGGGCAGCCCCCGCGTCCTGGGCCGCGGCGGGAGCCACCAGCCACAGGGCGAGGCCCACGCTGAAGGAGCGAACGACTGGGCCCGGGGCGAACCTCGGATGAAGTAGCACGTTGACACCTCGTTTTCGGTCGGGAACGGATCCACGCCGGATCCCCGTCAGATGGAACCCGGACAGGATGCCCTGTCCGGGCACGAGACGCCAGCCGGCGGGACAGACGTGGGCGAGCACCGGAGGCGAAGGCCGGCTGGTGCGAGGGCGGATCCCGCACGAGATTGGGCCCGGAGCGGTCGGGTTGTCCGAGACAGGCGAGGGTGTCGGCATGCGGAACGGCGCGAAGGTCATGATTCTGGCGGTGGGGCTGGGTGGGTCGGGCGTGGTGGGAGTGGACGCCCAGCGGACGGACACGGTGACGGCGGCGGACTACGCCCGGGCCGAGTCATTCCTGGCCCAGCACACGAATCCCCTCGTGTTCGGCCGGGTGACCCCGACCTGGCTGGACGGGGGCCGCTTCTGGTACCGGAACGCGGTTCCGGGCGGCGGCGAGTTCATCCTGGTGGACCCCGCCCGGCGCGTCAGGGAGCGGGCCTTCGACCACGAAGGGGTGGCGGCGGCGCTGTCGGCCGCGCTCGACACCGTGGTCAGCGCGTTGGATTTGCCGTTTCCGGGGATCGAGCTCGTGGACGGTGGAGAGGCGATGGTCGTGGGCGTGCGGGGGCGGCGGTACCGGTGCGGCGTGAGGGGCGAGGCATGCGCGGCGTTGCCGGACGTGCGCGAACCGGCCTCGCCCCGGAACTCCGTGCTCTCTCCGGACGGCCGGCGTGCCGCCTTCGTCCGGGACCACGACCTGTGGGTGACGGAGCTGGAGACGGGCGCCGAGACCCGCCTCACCACCGACGGCGCGGAGGACTTCGGGTACGCCACCAACAACGCGGGCTGGACGAAGAGCGACCGCCCCGTGCTCCTGTGGTCCCCGGACTCGCGACGCATCGCCACCTTCCAGCACGACGCCCGCGGCGTGGGGGACATGTACCTCGTCTCCACGGAGGTAGGGCACCCGAGGCTGGAGGCGTGGAAGTATCCGCTCCCGGAGGACAGCGTGATCTTCCGGATCCACCGCGTGGTCATCGACGTGGACGAGCGGCGCGTCGTCCGGCTCCAGATGCCCCCGGACCAGCACCGCTCCACCCTGTGCGACCATGTGGTGTGCCGGGGCGAGTGGGCCGACGTGGAGTGGAGCCCCGACGGCGCTCAGCTCGCCTTCGTGTCCTCGTCCCGCGACCACAAGGAGGCGGCGCTCCGCGTGGCCGACGCCGGCACGGGCGTGGTGCGGACCGTCCTGGAGGAGCACGAGGACGCCTTCTACGAGTCGGGCTTCGGCATGGTCAACTGGCGCTTCCTGCCGGGTTCGGACGAGGTCATCTGGTACTCGAAGAGGAGCGACTGGGGGCACCTCTACCTCTACGACCTCTCCAGCGGCGCGTTGAAGCGCCAGATCACGTCCGGGGACTGGAACGTCCTCCAGCTCCTGCGGATCGACGAGGACACCCGCACCCTCTACGTCACCGGGGGCGGTCGGGAGCCCGGGGACCCCTACTTTCAGTACTTCTACAAGGTGGCGATGGACGGCGGCGAGGTGGATCTGCTCACGCCCGATTCCGCCAACCACACCGTGAGCCTGGCCCCCACGGGCGAGGTCTTCGTGGACACGTGGTCCACCCCCGTGGATCCCGGGGCTTCGGTGGTGCGTGACCTGGACGGCGACGTCGTGCTGGAACTGGAGGAGGGCGACGTCTCCCGGCTGGTGGCCGCGGGCTGGGTGCCGCCCATCCCCTTCACGGTGAAGGCGCGGGATGGGGTGACGGACCTCTACGGCCTCATGTACCGGCCCAGCGCGTTCGACCCCGCGAAGAGCTACCCCGTTCTCAACTACCTCTACCCGGGCCCCCAGACCGGGAGCGTGGGCAGCCGGAGCTTCAACCCGTCGCGAGGCGACAAGCAATCGCTGGCGGAGCTGGGCTTCATCGTGGTGGAGGTGGACGCGATGGGCACGCCCTACCGGTCCAGGTCCTTCCACGCCGCCTACTACGGCAACATGGGGGACAACGGCCTCCCGGATCAGGTGGGGATGATCCGCCAGCTCGCCGAGCGGAACCCGTGGATGGACCTGGACCGCGTCGGCATCTGGGGCCACTCGGGCGGTGGCTTCGCGTCCACGGCGGGCATCCTGCGCTATCCGGACTTCTACAAGGTGGCGGTGTCGCAGGCGGGCAACCACGACAACCGCAACTACGAGGACGACTGGGGGGAGAAGTGGCAGGGCCTCCTGGAGGTGTACCCGGACGGCACGACCAGCTACGACAACCAGGCCAACCAGATCGTGGCGCGGAACCTGGAGGGCAAGCTCCTCCTGGCCCACGGCACCATGGACAACAACGTGCCGCCCTTCAACACGCTGGTGGTGGTGGACTCCCTCATCGCCGCCAACAAGGACTTCGACCTGATCATGTTTCCGAACCGGCGCCACGGCTTCGGCAACGAGCCTTATATGATGCGTCGGCGGTGGGACTACTTCGTGAGACACCTCCTCGGCGCCGAGCCGCCGGAGTACGAGATCGGGAGCTGGCGGCGGCCGGTGATGTGAGGGGGCGCTGGCGGATCGGCGACCGAAGGTGAGCGGATCAAGGGGCGTTCGGACATCGGCCCCGATCTTCGTGGTGGGGCACCCCCGGTCGGGCACCACCCTGGTGCAGCTTCTCCTTCTGGAGAACCGGAGCCTCGTGTCCGCGCCGGAGACGCACTTCTTCCGCTTCGCCCTGCTGGCGGCGCCGGGGTGGGAGGACGCGCCGCTGGGGCCGGACGCCCTCGACGCCGTGCTCGATCGACTCGCGGCCAAGGACGTGGCGCCGCCGGCCGGTGTGAAGGAGGCGCTTCGTGCGCAAGCCGCCGGAGGAACTCGGGCCATCTCCGCCCCCGGGGCACCAGCGTCGGCTGGTCCTGGGGAAGCGCGCCCGGCGCTGGGCCTCCCTGACCGGTGCCGTGCGCCGGACCGAGAGCAGGGACGAGCGCATCCTGTCGGTGCGCTACGCCGACGTCGTGGCGGAGACCGAGGCGACCGCGCTTCGCATGTTTCGCCATGTGCAACTGGAGCCTCCCGAGGCCGGCTTCGGTCGATTCTCGGAGCGGCACGGCGAGGTCGTTCAGGCCGCCGAGACGTGGAAGGCCCTGGCCGCTGGCGGCGAAGTGGTGGACCGCCGCGGCGTGTGGCGCCAGCGCATCCGGCTGAGGGACGCCGCCGTCATCGAGGTGCTGTGTCTGCGCGCGAAGGTCGGTGCGGGGTTGCCCGTGTCCCCCGGACTGGCGCTCCTGGGGCTGCTCATGACGCCCCTTCTGGCAATCGATTGGCTGATCTCGCAGCTGCGTCGCGGCTGACGCACGCGTCCGCCGCCGACGGGGGGGTTTGCGCGGCGCGCCCGCCTCCCGGAGAATGTCTCCGTCCGTTCCCCTGAAGGAGATCGATCCATGACGATCCGGCCGGCCCCGGTGCCATCCGTGCTCCTCGCGCTCCTGGCGCTGTGCGCCCCCTCGTCGCCCCTCGCCGCCGCCGCCACGCAGGGCAGGTCCGGCGGCGGTGGCCAGTCGGTCGCCGACACGCTCCCCTCCGTCGCGGGCAAGACCGAGGGCATGGAGCGCATGGAAGGCTGGTTCCCGCTCTACTGGGATGCCGACCAGGGCCAGCTCTGGATGGAGATCGACAAGCTGGACACCGAGGTCCTGCACCTCAACGGCCTGGGCGCCGGACTGGGCTCCAACGACATCGGCCTGGACCGGGGCCAGAACCAGGGCTCGCGCATCGTGAGGTTCGAGCGCGTCGGCCGGAAGATCCTCATGGTGCAGCCCAACTACGACTTCCGCGCCAGCTCCCCCAACCCGTCGGAGGTGCAGGCCGTGACGGACGGCTTCGCGCGCTCCGTGCTGTGGAGCTTCCCGGTCGTGGCCGAGACCGGCGGCCGGGTGTTGGTGGACCTGATGCCCTTCGTCATGCAGGACATGACCAACATGGCGGGCCGCCTCCAGCCCGGGACGTACCGACTCGACGCGGGGCGCAGCTCGGTCTACATGCCCATGACGATGAACTTCCCGGAGAACACCGAGGTTGAGGTGGAACTGACCTTCGTGCGCCAGGCGGGCGCGGGCGGCGCGGGGGGCGGGGGCGGTCGGGGCGGCGGCGCCTTCGAGGGGGTCCAGAGCGTGGCGGCGACGGGGGACGCGGCCAGCCTGCGTATGCACCACTCCTTCGTCAAGCTCCCCGGCGACGGCTACGCGCCCCGAGCGTACGACCCCCGCTCGGGTTACTCCGCCATGTCCTACGAGGACTACGCGGCCCCCCTGGGGGAGCCCATGACGCAACGCTTCATCCGCCGGCACCGGCTTGAGAAGCGGGACCCCGGCGCCGACATGAGCGAGCCCGTGGAGCCCATCGTCTACTGGTTGGACCCGGGGGCCCCCGAGCCCATCCGTTCGGCCCTCCTGGAGGGGGCGGCCTGGTGGAACCAGGCCTTCGAGGCCGCCGGCTTCGTCAACGGCTTCCAGGTGCGCGTCCGGCCCGACAGCATCAGCTCCCACGACATCCGTTACAACGTCATCAACTGGACGCACCGCTCCACCCGGGGCTGGAGCTACGGCGGCTCGGTGAGCGACCCCCGCACGGGGGAGATCATCAAGGGCGTGGTGACTCTGGGCTCCCTGCGGGTGCGCCAGGACTACCTGATCGCCGAGGGGCTGCTGGCGCCCTACGTGGAAGGGGATGAGACGCCGCCCGAGCTGGCCGAGTGGGCCCTGGCTCGCATCCGCCAGCTCAGCGCCCACGAGGTGGGCCACACCCTGGGCCTGGGGCACAACTACTACGACAGCCAGGCCGGACGCATTTCGGTGATGGACTACCCCCATCCCCTGGTAACGCTGAACGCCGACGGCAGCCTCGACTACTCCCAGGTCTACGACACCGACATCGGCGAGTGGGACAGGGTGACCATCGATTACGGCTACCGGCAGTTCTCTCCCGGGACGGACGAGGCCGCCGCGCTCACGCGCATCCTGGACGAGGCCTGGGAGCGGGACGTCATCTACATGACCAACCAGGACATCTCCACGCATCCTCGGGTGGACCAGTGGTCCAACGGCACCGACGCCGCCGCGGAGCTGGACCGTATGATGGCCGTCCGGGGCGCGGCGCTGTCGCGTTTCGGCGAGCGGGCCATCAAGAACGGCATGCCCATGGCCACCCTGGAGGAGGTCCTGGTGCCCCTTTACCTGCACCACCGCTACCAGGTGGACGCCGCGGTGACGGTCCTGGGGGGAGTGGACTACATCTACTCGCTACGGGGGGATGGGCGAGAGCCCTTCCACCGGGCTTCGGGGGACGAGCAGCGCCGGACGCTCCGCTCTTTGCTGGCCACGATCACCCCGTCGGCGCTGGCTCTTCCGGACGCGGTGCTGGACGACCTCCCACCCCGGCCCTCGGGGTACGGCGGCAGCCGGGAACTCTTTCCCCGCTATACGGGGAGCATGTTCGACGTGGTGTCACCGGGCGTATTGGCGGCGGACGCGGTGGTGGCCCAGGTCCTGGACGGCACCCGGGCGGCCCGCCTGGTGGAGCAGAGCGCCCTGGACCCGTCGCTGCCGGGCCTGGGCGAGGTCATCGACGCGGTGATGGACGCCGCCTTCGGCGCCACGCCCGCGAGCGCCTACGAAGCGGAGATCGACCGCGCCGTGGAGCGCGTTGCCGTGGAGCGCCTCGTGGGCCTGGCCGGAAGCGGGCGTATGCCCCAGGTCAGGGCGGTGGCCATGCACCGGCTGGATCGGTGGGCGGCGAGGCTGGCCACCATGGCGGCCGAGGCCACGGGCGAGGCCGATCAGGCCCATTGGGCGCTGCTCGCCTACGACATCGGCCGCTTCAAGGACGGAGACCTGGCGGAGTCGCCTCTGCCGTCCATCCTGTCGGCGCCGCCCGGGGCGCCCATCGGCGAGCCGGCGATGGAGTGGCTGCGCTCCATCGAGCCGTGGTGCTCGTGGGATGGCTGGAGGGGAGGGTCGTAGGGCGCGAATCCTACGGCCAGCGATCTCCTATTGAACGACCAGCTCCACCCTCCGATTGTGCGCCCTCCCGGCCTCGGTCGCGTTTGAGGCCACGGGCGCCAGGGGCCCCACGCCGCTGGCGAGGAGCCGATCCGACGCCACGGCGTACCGGGTCGTCAGTTCCTCCACCACGGCGGCCGCCCGACGGGAGGACAGATCCATGTTGGAGGCAAGCCCCCCCGCGTTGTCGGTGTGCCCCACCACGTGGAGCTTGAGGGAGGGGTTCCCGTCGAGTAGTCTGCCGATCTCCGCCAGCGCTTGCGCCGACTCGGGCGTCAGGTCGTCGCTTCCCGTATCGAAGTACACGCCGTACACGGCGGCATGCCCTGCGGCCAGGAGGTCTCTGCCCAGGGCCTCGGCCGTGACGGCCACCATCCCGGTTTCCATGGGGGCCACCTCCACCACATGGATCCGGGAACGGGAGCCCGCCCCCACGTAAACGGCCACCCAGACATCCCCTTCGGGCCTTGCGAGGCGCGCGACCAGGTAGCGTTCCGGCGGGAAGTACCCGACCGTCGGGACGTCGATCTCCGGGCCGCACTCCTCGTTGCCGCACGTGAAGACGATCTCGAACGCTCCGGCCCCGAGGGCCTGCTGGTAGTTCCGGATCCGCTCCAGGGAGGACCGGTCCTCGGGGTCCTGGTAGTCCATCCTGGTGACCTTGCCTTCGAGCCGCTCGGTCTTCACGGTGCCATCGGCCCGCACGGGACCCACCACGATCTGCTGCTCGTCGAAGGCTCTCACCTCGGGATCGCTCAGAAGGAACGACCCGGCGTACGCCTGGATGAGGGGGTGCCCCTCCTGGGCCGACGCGGTCCCGATCGATGCCAACACCAGTACCCACGTGACGGCGGCGGTGATCATCCGGGAGGACATGACGGTGTCTCCTGCCTGAAGATGGTCCTGAAGAGGACCCTCCGGGCGCGGCGATCCTGGGTCACGTTTGCCGATGGGGGACGTGGAGGGGACCGGCGAGAAGGGCGCCTTCACCGATCGGGAAGGCGGAGCTCCAGGATGCGGGTTGCCTTCTCCCGATCCGAACCAGGGCTCGGGGATGGGGGTCCCGCATCCGAAAGATAGTGGAAAGCGAGGGCGGGCACCGCTCACTCCCCACGCAGCGATTGGATCGGATCGACGTTGGAGGCGCGGCGCGCCGGCAGGTAGCTCGCCAGGAGCCCGACGAGGAGCATCGTCGCGGACATCCCGACGAACGTGCCCGCGTCGATGGCCTCCACGCCGAACAGCAGGTTGCCGAGGATGCGGGTGCTCGCCAGCGCCGCGGCGATTCCCAGCGCGACGCCCAGCAGCACCACGCGCGCGCCCTGTCCGACGACCATCCCCTGTACGCGTCGGGCCTCCGCGCCCAGAGCCATGCGCAGGCCGATCTCCTGCGTGCGTTCGGCGACGACATAGGACAGCACGCCGAACAGCCCGATCGCGCCCAGAATGAGCGCCATCAGCGAGGCGATGCCGAGCGTGAGCATCGTGAACGACAGGCGCACCATGGAGTCGGCGGCGAGGCCCTCCATCGTGAACATGCGGTACATCGGCGCCATGGGGGCGATCTCCCGGACGATCTCGCGAATCTCGGGCCCGATCGACTCGGCGCGCGGCGTCTTCACGACGTAGGCCGGAGAGGACAGGGCCCACTGGGTCGGGGTCTGCCCGACGAGCGGAAAGTAGATCATCGGCTGGGGATCGTCGCGGAACCCGTACTGGAGCACGTCCTCGACCACGCCCACGACGGTTTCCCACTGATCGAGGTCCCTACTCTTCAAGCGCTGGCCCACGGGGCTCTCGCCGGGCCACATGAGGTCGGCGGCCGAGCGGCTCACGATCACGTTGCCGAGGTCGGAGATGTGGTCGGAGCGCTGGAACGCGCGGCCCTGTCGAACCTCGATCCCCATCGTCGCGAAGTAGTCCTCTCCCGCCCAGGTGTGGTAGACCAGAGCGCCGCCGTCGACGTCGGCGGCCGTGGCCTCCGTCAGGTACCGGCCGCTCGACACGCCTTCGTTGAGAGGGAGGTTCTCGACGATGCCCACGGACGCGACGCCCGGGAGCGCCCTGATCCGTTCCGCGAAGTCCATGTGAAACGCGGCCCAGGCCGGGCCGTCGGTCAGATCGCTCCGCTCGGGCGCGATCTGGAAGGTGAAGAGATCGGCCGTGTCGTAGCCGGGATCGACGTTGCGCAACGACCAGAAGCTGCGGACCAGGAGCCCCGACCCGATGAGGAGGACGAGCGCGAGGGCCGTCTGCCCGACGACGAGCCCGTTTCGCGCCCAGTGACGCCGGCCCGTGGATCCACGGCCGGCCTCGCGCAGCCGGTCCAGATTCGGCGCGGACGCGCGGATGGCGGGTAGGAGGCCGCACGCGAGCGCCGCGAACAGCGACGCGCCGAGCGTAAACAGGAGCGTGGTCGCGCCGAGACCGACCTCGCCCAACCGAGGCACGTCGTCGGGCGCGGCTCGAATGAAGAGCGGGAGGCTCACCCGGGCGAGCCCGACCGCGAGCGCGCCGGCCAACCCCGCGATCAGCACGGCTTCCGCCATCTGGGAACGGATGAGCGCCCGCCGACCCGCGCCGAGCGCCCGCCGCACGGCCAGGTCCCGCTGCCGGTGCTCCGCCCTGACGATGAAGAGGTTGGCGACGTTGCCGCACGCGATGAGCAGCACGATGCCCACCGATCCGAGCAGGACCCGGAGAGGCCCCCTCACGTCACCGAGGAGCTCCTCCTCCATGGACCGCACGACCGGGCGGTGCCGCTCCATGAGTCGAGCGTAGGCGGCCGAGCCCCCGAAGCGTTCCGGAAGCTGCAACGCCAAGCGTGTGAGCTCGTCGGCCAGGGCCTCGTTGGTCACGTCCGGTGCGACCCGGCCCACGAGAGGCGCGCCGAACCGGCCCGGAGTGATGTCCTCGGCACGCACGTCGCTCGGAACCCACAGGAGCACGTCCTCCCGCGGGAACCAGAAGCCGGGTGCCATGACTCCGATGACGGTCCGGTTCGTGCCGGAGATGTAATAGGATTGGCCGATCACGTCCGGATCCGACGCGAACCAGGAGGTCCACGCCGCATGGCTGATCACCGCCACGCGGTCTTCGTCCTCGGGCGTGGGAAGCCGGCCCAGGATCGGCGTCGCCCCGAGCGTGCTGAACAGCGACGGGGTGGGAAAGGACATGCGGACGCGCTCGGTTCGGTCGCCCACGCGCAACGTGCTGGTAAACGAGTTGTACGTCGACACGGACTCGAGCAGCTCCGACTGCTCTCCGTAGTGCACGTAGAACTCCGCCGCCACGCCGAACTCGTCGGGGAACTCCGTGCCGGGCGCCGAAGCCGCGATGTGGACGAGGCGATCCGATGCGGGATAGGGGAGCGGCTCCAGCAACACGGTGTCGACGATGCTGAAGATTCCCGCGTTCGCCCCGATCGCGAGCCCCAGCGTGATCACGGTGACCGCGGTAAAGCCCGGGGCGCGCCGGAGCGCGCGCAGGGCGAGGCGGAGGTCCTTGGTCCACTCGTTCATCGTCATCGCCACTTCCCTCCCCGTCGTGTCGGGATCCCGGGCGGTCGCCCAGGTCGGATTCCAGCGCTCCGCGAGCGCGCCGCGGACGAGATCGAAGCTGGTGCTGAGCGAGAAGAGCAGCACCGCCAGCGTGCCGCGCCTCGCCGCCAGTTCGTAGTCGGACTCGATCTGTTCGATGATGTCCGGGGCGAACTGCCGCCTGAACCCGAGCGGGAACAGACGCACGAGCAACGTGAGGAACGACCTCACGGACCGCCCGCCGCCCCCAGACGCTCCTCCGCCAGGGCGGCCACGGCTTTGAGGCGGCGGGCCGCTTCGGCGAGCGTCGTTCGCCCCTCGGGCGTGAGCGCGTAGTACCTGCGCGTCCGGCCCGGGTGGGGTTCCTCCGCATGCGAGGGCTCGGCCTCCCGCACCAGGCCCCTCGTCATCAGCCGGGCCAGGACCCGGTAGAGGGAGCCGGCCCGGGGCGTCAGCGTCCCGTCGGACTCGGCCTCGACGGCGCCCTTGATGGCGTACCCGTAGAGGGGCCCTTCCGCCATGGCCAACAGGACGTGGTACTCGATGTTGCTCGGGCCGGATTCGCTTCCGTCGGTCATCACCGCCTCGTGGGTCGAATTTCCTCACTTCGCATATATACGGTTAGAGTATATAACGAACGGAATGGTTGCAAAGCGGCCGGCGCGATGCGTGTCCGATCGACCGCGGGGGGCTCGGTTCGTCGTCGGATTGGGAGGCGGGTATGCTCCCCTACCCGAGCGCGCCCCCCAACACCCCCGCCACCGTCGGCCCCCGATACTCCAGGGTGCGCCGGTCCGCCACCCGGGCAGTCACCCTCCCGTCCTGCGGCCATCGCCCTGCCCGCCGGAGCAGCGCCCGCGTGGCCACGCCTCCACCCAACCGCGCGGCCAGGAACGGGACCCCCCCTAGTGGGGGCCGCACGAAAACCTCGCGAAAGACGTGGGGGGCGGGGCCCACGGCGACGACTTCCGGCAGGGAGGCCAGAGCCCGACGCACGCCGGCGCGAATCGCCTTCCTGGCTTCGGACCCCGAAAGGTGGACGACGGCGCCCCGCTCGTCCCGGCGCTTGACTTCCGCCCAGACGATCCCGGGCACCAGATCCCGGGCCTCCCGCACCGCTGCCCGGTCCCCGGCCAGGAACGCCGTCGGCACCCCCAGCTCCGCCGCCAGGAAGACGGCGGCACCGGCCTCGCCCACTTCCACCCCGTCCAGCCAGCAGCGCCGGGGACGGCGCCGGCTCCAGGAGTGGGCCAGGACGGCGTCCGCCGCCCCCTCCCGCGCGTGCTGGCCCACGAGCAGGAGGGCGTCCACGGTGGCGTCGAGGCCGGGCAGCCACCCGCCGGCCCCGATATCCGCTCCGGCGCCCGCGCCGCCCCCGGGGCCGGGCCGGGCTCCCGCGCCCACCCCCTGGATCAGCTCCACCTCCTGGGGCCAGCCCTCCCTGGGGAGGTCGTCACCGTGGCCGTGGCCGTCCCGGATCAGGACACTCGTCGCTCCGGCCTCCAGGGCTCCCTCAACGGCGGCCCGCACCTCCCCGGCCAACAGCTCCACGGCCTGGTCCTTCCAGCGGCGCGCCGCTGGGTCGCCGTAACGGTGGGGGTCCCAGCGCTCCACGCCCGCGACGCCCTCCAGGTCGGTGAGGATGTAGACGCGCACGGGGGGGTTACATCCGGCCCGAGGCGAGCGCCCGGACCAGGGCGGGCCCCGCGATGCGGAGCCCCTGGGCCCGGACGAACCAGGCCCGGTTGGACCAGCCCTCCAGCAGGCGGAGCTGGTACCCGGCGAAACGGCCCTCGTCCCCCATGGGGTGGACGGGGGGCACCCATGCGGTCGCGCACCGCCGGGCCAGGGCGTCCAGGGCTCCACAGCGGCGCTCCGCGACGGACAGCGCCCCGGGAAGCTCCACGCCCAGGTGCTCCCGCGCCAATCGCCAGCCCAACAGGAAGGCCCGCTCGAAGCGGTGGGCGCGGGCCGCGGCCAGGAGGCCCTCCCAGTCCACGTCCGGGTGCGCGTTCAGCCACGCCGGGAGGTCGGCCAGCCAGCGGAGGCGGAACCAGGCGTGCCCGGAGCCATGGACGCTCAGGTGGAGGATCTCATCCTCCGCGCCCAGGGTGGGGAGGTCGGTGCCGGCCAGCGTGCGCGATCGGCGGCGCTCCCAGAGGGCGTCCAGCCTTCCCTCCAACCCTCTGTACGGCGACAGCAGGGTGCGGTGCAGCTCCAGGATCACCTGGCCCCGAGTGTAGGCCACATGGTGATGAGGTACGGGCGACGGGCCGGCCCTGGCGGCGGCCGGATGGAGCGCGTAACCCAGCTCGTCCACGACGGCCTGAGCCCGCGGGAAGTCCTCCTCCGCCACCAGGACGTCGATGTCGCGGAAGAAGCGCAGCCCGAGGTCGCCGTCCAGCTCCTGGGCCAGGACCGGGCCTTTGAACGCCAGGGAGCGGATCCCCGACTCCGTCAGCTTCCGGACCAGCTCCACGAGGGCGCGGGCGTGGGCGAGGCTCCGCGCGGCCACGGCCGACGCTTCGTCGGTCAGGCGGCCCAGGGCGGCGGGAGGGATGTGCCCCCGGAGGCCCGCATCCGCGACGCGCCGGAACAGAAGGGGCGTGAGGCGGTGGTACGCGAAGATGTCCAGGACATCGTCCCAGGAGGCCGTGGGTGCCGGGAGCAGCTCCTCCAGCCGGCCGCGGCCCACCGCGGCGCCGTCCTCCGGGCCCCGCGACGGAGCGGTCGGGCGCGCGACACGGAGCAGAAGGGCGAGCACCGGCGCGTCCGACGGGGCGGATCCTGGCTCGGTCATGTTGCGGATCACCCTTTCCGACCGGAGAATGTTCCTCCCCGAGACCCGCGCCCTTCGGCCGGCCGGGGAGCGTCACTTCGTCCAGCAAGTGGAAGCGGAGGAGATGGTCCCAGGAGAACCGGTGGCTCCGGGCGATCTCCTGATCCCTCGGGTCCTGCACCAGACGTGGAAGACGGCCGACGTCCCGGCGGTGTTCCACGAGTACCGCGCCTCCTGGCGCCGGCACCATCCGGCCTGGAGCGTCCGGCTGTGGACCGACGCCGACAACCGGCGCCTGGTGGCAGACCACTACCCCTGGTTCCTGGAGCGGTACGACGCCTACCGCTACCCCATCCAGAGGGCCGACGCGGCGCGGTACTTCATCCTCCACCGCCACGGCGGGCTCTACGTCGATCTGGACTTCGAATGCCTGCGGAGCGTGGAGCCGCTGCTGGCGCCGGGGAAGTGTACCCTGGGGATGGAGCCCGCCGGCCACGCCCGGGCGTTCGGCCGTGAGCGCATCCTGTGCAACGCCTTCATGGCGGCGCCCCCGGAGCATCCCTTCACGGAGGCGGTCCTTCATGCCCTGCCGGGCAGCGCCAATGCCGTGCCCATCCACGACCGCGCGTTCATCCTGGAGACCACGGGGCCCTTCCTCCTGACCCGTGTGTTCGAACGGTTCGAGAAGCGCGAGGCCGTGGCCGTGCTGGACTCCAGGCTTATCTACCCACTGACCATGCAGGAAGCGGACGTCCTGCGCGGCGTCCCACTGGCGGACGTCGAGGCCGCTTCCGCCATGCCGGATGCCGAGGCCCTGCGGAGGCGCCTCACCGGCGCATACGCCGTCCACTACCACGTGGGGACGTGGTGGCGGCCGCGGCCGTGACGGCTCCGGGGTGAGCGCCGCTCACCAGCGCCACGAGCCCAGGTGCAGGTGGGTGGCGTAGTCGCCGAACTGGCACGAGGAGCCACAGGATGGATTACGGCAGCGCACGCCGGGGTTGGGCAGAAGCGTGACCCCTCGGCCCTCGCGCCACGCCTGGTGATACACCCGGGTCACCAGCCCCGGACCCGTGGATTCCAGGACGTCCTCCTCGGAGCGGATGGGGCGACACGCCGCCACCATGGCGTCGAGCAGCGCGTCCAGGAAGGGATGCCCGGCCGCGGCGCCGAGCATGTAGTTGGCCACGCGCAAAGCGTGCTCATGGCCGTGGCGCGCCAGGGCCTCGGCGTCCAGCGTCTTCTCCTCGGCGACGACGCACTCCAGGTCGCACAGGTCGTCGAGAGGGCGCCGGAAGACCACGTCCAGGTCGGCGTAGAACCCTCCGTGGGTGCGGAGCGCCAGCATGCGCCACAGGTCCGTCCGCTGCACCTGCAGGGGAAAGCCGTCGTAGAGAGCGAGGAGGTCGGGGCGCTCGGCGACTACGAGGTCCCGGCACGCGACGTCGTCGTGGAAGCGGTACTCCCAGCCCGGATGCCGGACCCGCCACAGGTCGGGCAGGCGCCTACGCAGGGCGACGTACGCCTCGCGGGTGCTATGCGTCTGATGCAGGATGCGCGGGATCACGGCGCGCATGGGTCAGGGCTTCGATGATCGCCTTCTTTTCGTCTCGTAGATGCCACCAGGTGCCGCTCCAATGATGCACCGCCACCGAGTCGGCCGGCCATCGCCCGGCGGCGGCCTCGGCCAGGTAGGCGTCGCGCCGGGCCGCGCCCTCGGCGTTCCACCCCCCGAAGAAGCCGAGGTTGGTGGCGTCCAGGAGGGGATAGAACACGTTCGGGGGGTGGATGAACACGTCCCCTACGGGCCTGTCAGCGACGACGTCGGTGAGCATGAGGGGGCCCGTGGAATTGAGGACGCAGGCCTCGCCCCGCTCGTTCCGGGCATGGCGGCGCTCGACCAGCGCGCGGTGGACCTCCGACCACAGCGGATGGCCTCGCACGGAGGCCATGAGGGCGTTGGCCACGACTTTGGGGCGCCGGTGCATGGCGGCGTGCCGGTCGGGCTCCGTACCCAGCACGCAGCCGTGGGCGCCCAGCGCCTCCTCCACGGGCCGGAGGCTCTCGAAGTCCAGATCGACGTACAGCCCGCCGTGACGGTCCAGGATGAAGTACCGAGCCGCGTCGGCTCGCTGGATCGCCAGAGGATAGCCGTCGTACGTCTCCAGGAAGCGCGGGTAGTGCTCGGAGATGAGGCGCCGGTTGTCGGCGTCGGTCCACAGGCGGTACTCCCAGCCGGGGTGGTGCCGCCGCCAACTCCGCTGTAGGGGCGCCAGATAGTCGGGGACCCGAACGTCTCGCCAAGTCTGGTGGATCACCCGGGGGATCGGGGGAGCGCGCGTCATGAGGCGGACGCCAGGGCGCCCCTGGCACGGGTCCCTCGCCTGTCGCTCCGCGGACCGGGGTGCGCCGCGATGCGCGCTGGGGGCTGGCGCGAGCGCGCGGGGGGTGGCATAGTGGCACCTCCAAACCGTCCCGGCCCCCCCACCGACCCGGGAGAATCGGCGTGGGAAACCAGGGCGACTTCAAGGCGCAGGTCTGGATCGACGGGCAGGGCGCGGCCTACCCCGAGCAGCTTCCCCCCTACGGCGTAGGCACGTCTACCGGAATCTGCCTCTCCGGCGGAGGCACGAGAGCCCTGTCCGCGGGCATGGGCCAGTTGCGGGGCCTGAACCAACTCGGGCTCATCCCCCACATCGACTACATCTCGTGCGTGTCGGGGGGGAGCTGGCTGTCCAGCGCCTATACGTACTATCGCAAGGGCGCTTCGAGCGACGCCCAGTTCCTCGGGCCCCAGACCGGGCCGTCGGGCACGACCTTCCAGTGGCTGGGCCAACTCGACCAGGGGTGCATCGGCTTCACGGCTACCCAGAGCCTGACCGCCGCCCTGGCGGCCACCCTGGCCCTCTACAAGTTCGGCGTCATCAAGAGCTCCCACCTCATCTGGATCGACTCGGTGGGGCTGGTCTACCTCGCCAACTACGGGCTGTATGACGCCCTGCACCCCCACTACTACAGCCTGGACGCCAACCGGGTGAAGGAGATCGTCGCCCGGAATCCGCAGCTCAGCTCCGGGGACTTCGTCACGGCGCGAGTGGCCCAGGGGGGCGATCCGCCACGGCCGTACCTCGTCATCAACTCGAGCATCGCGAGCCCCTCGGCGGTCACGCCCCCCCCGACCGGGGCGGAGACGTTGGTGGGCTTCGAGTACACGCCCCTGTACGTGGGCGTGCAGGCGCCGCTGCGGACCTTCGACTTTCCCGACTCCCGGGGGCCGTCGGTGCCGGTGGCCATCGGCGGCGGCGTCGTCGAGCCGTTCGCCTTCGGTGGGCCGGGACCCTCCGCCGGACCCGTGGGACCGCCCACGGGGGCCCTGGTCACGGTCCCGGACTCCGGCCCGGGCATGCCCCACCGCCTGACCGACGCGACGGGCACCAGCAGCTCCGCTTACGTGGCCGAGGCAGAAGAACTCACCATCACGGGCCTTTCGCCCCTGGCGGACTATTGGCCCGTCACCGGCGCCGGCGCCCTCCCGGCGACGGGCATGGACTTCGGGGACGGGGGCAACCTGGAGAACTTCGGGCTCATCGCCCTGCTCAAGCGGGGCGTCAGGAACATCGTCGTCTTCGTGAACACCTCCACGAAGCTGAAGAACTTCGACGTGAAGAAGCCCCCCGCGACCGACGACATCGACTGCGACATCCCGCCCCTGTTCGGGCTGGCGGGATGCACAGAGGCCATGGAGCGGAACCAGGTCTTTGCCCAGGAGGCCTTCAGCACGGTGGCCCAGGGCCTCATCGACGCCAGGTACGGCACGACGCCCAACGGGACGGTCATGTTCCAGTCGCCCCTGGCGGTGCGGGACAACGCCTGGTGGGGGCTCAAAGGGGGCTGGACCGCCAACGTGCTGTGGGTCTACAACGAGCGCGTCATGCGGTGGGAGGGCCAGCTCCCGGCGGACGTGGCCCAGGCCATCGCCGACGGGAACGCCTCCAAGCCCTCGGGCCCCTTCCAGCACTTCCCGAACTACCTGACCATGTTCCAGAACAGCTACACCGAGCTGGTCGAGCTCACCGCCGAGCAGGTGAATCTCCTGGCCGCCCTGAGCTGCTGGAACGTCACGGAGAACGCCGCCACGTTCAAAGCGTTCCTCACACCGACTACCCAAGGCGAGGAAGGCTGACGGGCTCGAAGCGGGGCTTGGCCGCGATCTCCTTTGCCGCCCGGAGCTCCTCCGCGCGCCGGGTCCGGTGGACGCTCAGGGGATTGGCCACGTTGTAGACGTAGAGGACCCGGGGGTTGTAGCGCACCCGCTGGAAGCCGGCTATCTCGCACACGGGGTACATGTAGGCCATGTCCATGGCCTCCTGGTACCAGCCGCCCCGGGCGTCCTTCATGCAGGCGTAGTCGGGGTCCTGCTCGGCGATGCGGTGGTACAGCGCCGCCCTGAAGGTGCGCACCGCCGTCGTGTACCAGACGTCCCGCAAGCGACGGAAGTCCCGGGCGTCCGCGAAGGGCCGGGCGCGCCCCAGGTGGCCGTCCGACTGCCGGTACTGCCCGTACAACACGTGGCACCCGTGGGCCCGATACGCCGCGTCGATGAAGGACAGCGCGTCGGGCACCGCCAGCCAGTCGTCGCCGTCCAGGTGAACCACGATGTCGTCCTCGATACAGTGCTCGGTAAACGCCACATGGAGGTTGTACGCCCCGCCCCTGCGCTCCTCGTTCCGGACCAGCGTGAAGCGGGGGTCGTCCGCCGGGACACGCTCCGAGGAGCCGTCCGTGGAGGCGTCGTCCAGCAGCACTACCCGGAAGTCGGGGTGGTCCTGGCGGAGCAGGCTGGACAGGCACACGTCCAGGAAGGCACCGGGGTTGTGGAAGGGCACGACCACCGTGACGCGGTTCGGTCCGGAGACGGGTTCATCACGCGGCGGGAGGAGCGCCTCCAGGCTGTAACGCTCGTTACGCAGGATGCCGTGACGCATCAGAGGCGGGAGGTCGGGGCGCTCCAGCAGCCGGTTGTAGATGGCCAGGGCCTCGGCGGGGCGCCCCACCCACTGGGCGCTCACCGCGTGCTCCATGGGCAGCTCCACCTCGTAGACGCTCCGCTCCACGAAGAGCATGTCGTCCGGGTAGGGCGTCTCCTCGGCGACGTGGGCGTACAGCCAGGCCAGCGCGTGCTCGCCCCGTTCCCGGTAGTGGCGGGCGATGCGGTGCAGAGGCTCCAGCCGGCCCGGTCGCCGTTGGTAGGCCGCCAGGTACGCTTCCAGCGCCTCCGCCCACGGTGCCCCCCGGAGCTCGTGGACGAGCCCCTGGTGGTAGAGCGAGCACCACACCTCCTCCTCCCAGCCCCCCAGGTCCGCCCGCCTCCGGTAGAGCTCCAAGGCCTCGTCGTGCTCCCCCAGGTCCTTGAGGGTCATGGCCAGGTAGAATACGGCGCGGGCGTCCCCGGGATCCTCCTCCAGGGTCTCCCGGAGCAGGCGCGCGTCCCGCTCCAGCTTCACGGCACGGGAGGAGCCGTCGCAGTGGTGGCGCAGGCGCAGGAAGTCCGCGCGCTCCACCCGGCGGGCCGTCGGGCTGTGGATGGCCTCGTGGGTCCGGCCCCGGTAGCGCCACTCGTGGGCGGTGCTCACCAACATGACCTGGTGGTAGTCCACGGAGCCCGCGTAACCCACGAGGTAGGCGTCGGCCTCCAGGCGGCGCTGGAACGGAGCCGGGGCCTCCACGGTCATGTCGGCGTCCATGAAGAGCAGCCAGTCGGCCGCGCCCGCGGCCAGCTCCAGGGCCTCGTTGCGGTTGTGCCCGAAGTCCACCCAGGGCCGCTCATGGAGGTTCCCTGGCACACCGTCCATGGCCGCGCGCACGATGTCCGGGGTTCCGTCGCTGGAGCCGGTGTCCACGATCACCCAGTGGTCGACGAAGGGGCGGACCGACGCCAGCGCCCGGGCGATGACCCCGGCCTCGTCCCTGACGATCATGTTGAGGCACAGGGTGGGGCGCGTTTTCTCGACGCCCATCTCCTCAGCCCTCATGGCCCGGCCCCCCGTACGCGAAGAACGTGCCCAGGGCGTTGACCCGCACCGCGAGGGGGTAGGCCAGCGTGTAGTACGACAGGGTGTCCCGGAGACGGGCTTCCAACTCCGGCGTGGCGTCCAGGGCGGCCACCCGGTCCCGGCTGATCCCGCGATGATGGGCCTCGTCGAAGGTGTTGCCGCCGTGGAAGGTGTACACGGACAGGTCCCCGGCGCCCCGAAGCTCCGCCACCGAGCCACGCGCCCACACGTCGGCGAGGAGCGCCGAGTCCTCCCCGGCCCGGGCGTGGGGCCCCTCCTCGGGGTACCGGACCCCCAGCCCGGCCCTCATGAGGAGCGTGCCGGGGATGGCCCGGAGCATCCCCTCCCACGGGCCGTTGGCCCAGTCCACCCACACCAGCTCCCGGCTCTCCTGGAAGAAATGAAGCTGGTCGTTCAGGACGCACGCGTCCGCGCCCTCGGCCTGGAGGTGAGCCACCTGGGCCGCGAGGCGCCGGGGATGGCTCAGGTCGTCGTCGTCCCACTGGCACAGGATCTCCCCCCGGGCGGCGTCCAAAAGGCGGTTACGCACCGCGCCCAGGGTCAGGCCCTCGCCCTCGTCCAGCTCCACCAGGCGGATGTCGTCCCGGTCCAGCTCCGCCAGGTGCCGGCGCACGGCGCCCCGGAACCACGGGCTCCCGTCGGTAGCGATGACCATCTCCCGGGGCTCGTAGGTCTGGTCCAGATAGCAGCGGATGGCGCCCCGGAGATGGGCGAGGCGGTCCTTGGTGGCGGTGAGGCAGCTCACGGTGGGAGCCGGGTCGGGCATGGCGGAACGCTGGGTGCGCGGCTACCCCTGGGGGAGGGCGAGGGGGGAGGATACGGCGGCGGGCGGCGGGACGCGAGGCGTGGGGTGCGCGCGTGGGGTCCGCGCGTGGGGTCCACGCGCACGTTGCTGTCGGGCCACGCGGACTCGAGATGGCACCCCTTGCGCGACCCCTTGCGGGACGAAGGCGCGGGGGTGAGTCTACGCTACCGATGACCCCACCCGACACTCCCCACCCGTTTCATTTCGCCGGCCTGGACCTGGCCAGCGACTTCGCCCTTCCGGGGCTGTCGCCAGCCACTGGCCGGGTACCGGCTGTCCTCATCCGACGGGGCGCGGTTCCAACCGCCCTCACGGGGGATCGAAACGGGGCCCCCCACGCCGAGACGACCCCTGGCGAGGTCCTCCTGCTGAGGCCTCCGCACGGGAGGATCCTGGTTCGGGACGGACGGGAGATGGTCGTCCAGGAAGGCCCGGACGGGGATCGCCGGGCACTGGCGGAGCACGTCATGGGGCCAGGTCTGGCGACGCTCGTGCAGCAGCGCGGCCATCTGGTCCTTCACGCCAACGTCGTGGCCCACCCCGACGCGGGATGTGTCGCCCTCGTGGGCGGTCGCAGGAGGGGCAAGTCCACGCTATCGGTGCTGCTCAGGATGTTCGGTTACGAGCTGTGGGCGGACGACACGGCGGTCATCACGTGGAACGCCGATGGAGCGACGGTGGTCCACGCCGGGACCCGGCGGGCCAAGCTGACCCGGGCAGCGGCGGCCGGGACGCCGGCTCTCGGCCGGAAGCGAGAGTATGTGCCTTCCTTCGAGAAGTTCGTGGAGGTCACGGATCCGCCGGACAGCCCCGAGGGGCCACGCGTGCTCCGGCACGTGGTGCTACTCGAGCGCGGGCGGGCGGAGCGATTCTCCCGGGTGGACCCGGTTCAGGCCACCCGGATGCTGGCGCACCACGTCTACGGGCGGAGGCGAGTGGCCGGCATGGGGCTCTCCAGCTCCACGTTCAGACAGTGCGTCCGGCTCGCGGGATCCGTGCCGATGGCCCGCTACCGTCGGCGGTTCAAGGAAACCACGGCCCTGGAGAGCGCGGCGGCCCTGGCTTCCTGGCTGCGGGACCGGGCGGTGGAGGCCGGTAGGTCCGCAGAGCTTCATTACGCCCTCGCCGCCCCGCCGAAGGGAGTGCCGGCATGACGAACAACCCGACCGACGACGTCTTCGCGAGCCGCAGTCCCGATCAGGTCTTTGCGGAGCTGGATGGGCAGGTCGTGATGATGAGCGTGAGGAACGGCGCGTACTATTCCCTGGACCATATGGGCTCCCGCATCTGGGATCGCATCGAGGAGCCCGTGTCCGTTTCAACCCTGTGCGGAGAGATCGTCCAGGAATACGACGTGACGCCCGAGGAAGCGCGGGACGACATCGTCACCTTCCTCAGGGGTCTGGAGGCCGAGGGCCTCGTTCGCCTGACCGACGCCGGCTGAGAGCCGCCTGATCCGAGCCGGCTCGCACCACCCCACCACCGATGCGCCTCTCGCACCCCTTCTACCGGCTGCCCTTTCGGTTCGACGCCGAGCGTCTCCAGGACGAGGTGGCCCGATTCCAGGAGGCCGACTGGAGGGCGCATCCCACGGGCTTCGCCGGAAACACGGCCATCGCCCTGATCGCGGTGAACGGCCGGGCGAACGACCACTTCGCCCAGGCCGGACCCATGCGTCCGACCCGATACCTCGAGCAGGCCCCGTACGTGGGTCAAGTGCTGGCGGCCCTGGAGACGCCCCTCTCCCGGGCCCGTCTTATGCGCATCGACGGCGAGGGTCGGGTGCCCCTCCACGTCGATGGGTCCTTCCATTGGTACCGCCGCACCCGGATCCACATCCCGGTGCGAACCGACCCGTCCGTCACCTTTCACTGCGACGGTCAGGACGAGCACATGGGAGAGGGGGAGGCGTGGACCTTCGACGCCTCGCGCCTCCACGGCGTGGACAATCCGGCGTCGGTGCCCCGCATCCACCTGGTGGCTGACACCCGTGGCGGCCGGGCGTTCTTCGACGTCCTCGACGCCATCGACCGGGCCAGGCCAGCGCAGGTGCCGTCCCGATTCGTTGCGTACGATCCGGGGGCCGACGTGTGTACGCCCGAGATCGAGGGTTGGGCCTTCGAGGTTCCCGAACCCGAGGAGGTGGCGGAGCTGCTGGACGCAGTCCTGTCCGACGGCGGGGGCCCGGGCGCGGACGGGGATCTGCGGACCAGGTTGGCGGCCGTGGTGGGCGGTTTCCGGGCCGAGTGGGACTCGGCCTTCCGCCGGTTCGGACACCACCGTGCCGGAGAGCAGCACTACGCCGCGGCCATCGCCCGGCTCCGGGCGGGTACGCCGAGGGCCGTACGACGGCGCCTCGGGCTGCGGGCCAGCTACGCCCTCTCGGTGCTGTCGTCCGTCCTCACCTCCACGAACCTGGACGTGGAGCGAGTGAGCGTCCTGCCCAGGAGCGCCGAGGGTGCGCCAAACGGCAGCCGGCCTCCGTCCGGGGCCGCCGAACGGTACGGCCCCCCTCCCGGGGGCCGTTCGGGCTCGGCCCCCCTCCCGGGTGCGTTCGGTCGCATCGAGGCGGCCTTCTCCGTTCCAAGCACCGTCTCGGAGGCCTCGGCCCGCCTGGATGGCGTCGTGGCGGAGGGGCACGTGCGGGACGGCGTCGAGAAGCTGGTCCGCCTTGGGAGGTTGGCGCCGTGGCCGGCGCTCCCGCCCCTGGACCGCCCGGTGGTCATCGTGGCGCCCCCGCGCTCGGGGACCGGGGCGTTGGCCCGGGCCCTGTGCCGGATGGACGGGACGCTATGGTGGCTCGGTGGCCACGGGTGTGACCCCGCCCGGCGGGCACCCGAGGTCTCGGCCCGCCTCCGGGTCCACCGTTCGGACCGCCTCCTGGCGGACGATGCTCCGGAACCCGCCGTCCGGAGCCTCCAGGGCTCGATTCTGGGTCTTGCCCGGGACGGGTGGGGCCGCAGCCTCCTGGACGAAGGCCCCGACCGTCTCCGACTTCTGGACGTGACACCCGCCAACGGCCTGCGGGTCTCGTTCCTCGCCAAGGCCCTTCCCGAGGCCCGTTTTCTGGTGCTCCGGAGAGACGGCACGGCCACGCTGGCCAGCCTCCTGGATGCCTGGCGCAGCCGGGCGTTCGTGACGCGCACGGAGTCGCCCAATCCCCTCGTTCCCGAGTGGAGCTTCGCGGCCCCGCCCGGATGGCAGAACCTGGCGCCGGATAGCCTCGCGGAGCTTGTGGTCCACCAGTGGGCCGCGATCTGGGACGCCATCCTCGATGACCTGGATGGGCTGCCCCTGGAGCGCTGGGCCGTGCTCGGCTTTCGGGAGCTCACCCTGGATCCCCGCGCGGTTCTCCATTCCCTCGTCGGATGGCTGGGGCAGGGGTGGGTGAACCGGAACCGAGGGTCGGAGGACCCCGCAGGCCTTCCCCTCTCGCCACATGCGCTCGGAGCGCCGCCGCCCAGAGGGGATGCGGCCCGGTCGCCGGACGAACTCGGTCCCTTCCGGGAGCAGATCCAGCGCCGCCAGGACGACGTGGACCTGCGCCTTGCGCCGGGTCGCCTGGACCAGGCGGAGACGCGGTAGACCGGATCTTGCGGGACCGGACGCGGGCCCCTACGCTGCTTCCCCCTCCAGGGTCTCCCTGAACTTCCTTCAGCGAGGACCCGATGCTCGACCCAAGGACCATCACCCGCGAGACGTTCGAGGATGCCGGCCCCGACGGATTCAAGCTGTCGTTCGAAGACGAGCGCCACGACCTGGAGCTCATCGGCGCCGAGAGCCTGAAGGCCCACCCGGGCCATCCCCGCCAGGTTCCCCCGTTCACGATCTTCCTCCGGGGCCCGTCGGATCTCATGATCCCCGGAAGACAGGGCATGTGCACCATCTCCCACGGAGACATGGGGGAGATCGAGGCGTTCGTGGTGATGTTGGGCCCCGACGAAGCGGGGCAACTGCTTCAGGTCGTCTTCAACTGATCCGGTGGGAGGTGGGCCGGAGAGAAGCTGGAGGGGATGCCTCTTCTCCGGCCGGGGGCGACCACTCCAGGAAGCGATAGACCCCGCGGTCTTCGATCTCCTTGAAACCGAGGCGGTCATAGAGGCGTCGTGCGGGGTTGAACTGCTCCACGTGAATCGTCACGGCCTTGCCCACCGCGCCGGCCAGAAGCAGCACCGACCGCATGAGCAGGCTGCCGATGCCCTGTCCCCGGCATCTGTCCAGGAGGGCGATGTCGATGACCCGGAACTCGCGATCCCACTCGGCCAGATAGATCCTGCCGATGGCCTCTCCGTTCAACTCGACGACGTCGAACTGGGCGTCGGGGTATTGTTCCCGGTAGTAGGTATGCTGTGCGGCCGCTTGTTGGTGAAGGAACGCCGCCTTCTGGTCCTCGGGCCAGTCGAGGACCGCGAGCTCCTCCTCACGGGTGTTGGCGTACACCCGAAAGAGGAAGTCGCGGTCCCCTTCCGTCGCCGGACGGTGCGAGACCCCTCGCGACATCAGGTCGTCCGAGATCAGGTCGTGCCGGAGATTCATCCGCGTCCCAGGCTGCTCACGGCTCACACGTGCCGATGGCGCGTCAGCTCCGGGAGGGGAAGACCCCAGTCGTGGCGATGACGAAGTTCACCGCCGTAAAGGGTTGCCGGTTCTCGTGACCCAGGCCGCCGCCGACCTCGGACACGGCTTGCGCGGAGAGGGTGGTCATGGCGGTGCCGGGGGCCGCGTAGAAGCTCTGGCCCCCTCCCTGCCGCGCCAGATAGGCGTCCGTCGGGTCGTCCGTGTCCCCCTTGCCCTGGGCGTGGAACTGGGCGTGGTCGTGGGTCGCCATCTCCGTCCCGGACAGGGTCACCTGGTCGCTGCCCACGCGTTGGCCCAGCGTTCGATGCGTCAAGCCCGGGCCCGTCCCCGGGTGCATCGGCGCACGGCCCCGAAGGTCCGGCAGAGCGAAGGTCGTCCTGCCGTCACCGCCATAGGCGGTGCCTAGGATCGCGAAGAGGGCCGCGTACTCCGCAATGGAGAGAATCTGCCCGGAACACGTGGCAAAGCCCCTCGGCGCGAAGGTGTTCGCCATCATCTTGATCTCACCGACATACGGCTCGGCCATGGTTCGTCCTCCTCAGGACCTGGACGGGTAGGCGCCATAGAGCGCGATGATGAAGTTCACGCACAGAGACGGCATCATGTTGCTGTGTGGGAGCCCACCTCCGGCGGGCTGGATCGACTGCGTGGGTGTCTCGGTGGTCTCGTTGTCCTTGTCGTAGATCGTGCCGCCCGTCTTGGCGATGACCATCGCGGGACTCGGCGAGACCTCCGTCGCCTGGGCGGACGAGGCCATGGCCACGTGATCGTGCACGGGGATCTGGTTGGCGTCGAGGGACGCGGTCTCGGTCCCGACACGCTCGCCCATGC
>DASWKP010000421.1:0-6143 GCA_036396575.1 Longimicrobiales bacterium
CGCCACGTGCCACCGTCCGGGGCCCACACCGCGGGGTAGCGCGCCGACAGATATGCACCGGCTGCCAGCAGCCCGGTGGCGTCGTACCCCGCCACCGCCACCCCGCCCGCCTGGAGCGCACCGCCCGCCGGGAAGAACGCGAGCACCCCCTGTCCCGGCGCCAGGCCCAGGCGCACCGGGTCCGAGTCGTCGCCCAGCCCCGCCGCGTCCACGGCGCCCGCGCCGAACAGGACGACGGGCTCCGCGTACGGGGCGCCGACTCCCGCCGTTCCCAGGAGCCCCAGGTCCGTTGCCGACGTCTCGAAGCCCAGGCGGGCGGAGACGTTGGCGGCCGCGGCCAGCGTGGCCTCCGTGGGCGCGGGCGGCAGCAGGAGCCGCACGGCCAGGAAGTCCACGACGTCGTCCCCGTTGCGGTCCTGGAGGACGATGCCGGTGTCCAGGATGGCCCGGAGGTCCAGCAGGGTATCCGGTGCTGGAGAGCGGATGGCTCGCAAGGCGGGCGCGGGCGGCGTTCGCCACGCGGCGGCCGGAGCCGCCGCCACGGACATGGCGGCGAGGGCCAGCGCGCAGGTTCGGACGACGCGGAGGACTCCGGCGTGGCGGCGGGTCGGGATGGCTTGGTAGCGGGTCATGGGTCGACCCTACCTCAGCGGCTCGTGGCCCGCAATCTCGAACCACTCCATGCCCGGACGTTCACGCACGCCACTCCTTCAATCGCGTCCCGTCACGACCCCTCGCGCGATCCATAGGTCGGATTCGCTCCGCACGATCCGGCTGAAGAGCGGCTTGCCGCGACCGTGTGTTTTATCTATAAAGTAGATAAACCACGCTCAGGCGGAGATCCTGATGGGTAAGACGGGTGTGCTGGGCTCCTTCGAGGAGTTGGTCCTGCTGTCGGTGCTTCGCCAGGGGCACGACGCCTACGGCGTCACCGTCCGCCGGGAGCTGGCCGAGCGCACGGGCTCGGACGTGACCATGGGGGCGGTGTACGCCACGCTGGACCGACTCCAGGAGAAGGGGTTCGTCACGGTGACGGAGGGCGAGCGCCACGAGTCCAGGCGCGGTCGCCCCCGGCGCTACTATGCCTTGCTCCCGGCGGGCGTGTCGGCCCTGGACGAGACGCGGCGCATCCGCGCCAGCATGTGGCGGGGCGTCGACCTGGCGGCCGCGGATCCCGAGGTGGTCGGGTGAGCCGGCACGCTCCGCCCTCCGCCCCCGGCATGCTGGCGAGACTGCTCCTCTCCAGGGAGGACGCTGGGCGCCTTCTGGGGGACCTTGACGAGGAGTACTCGGACATACAGCGCCCGTCCCGGGGCCGCGTGGCCGCCGGCGCCTGGTACTGGCGCCAGGTGCTCGGCTCCATCTGGGCCTTCCGGACGGCCGGGTCCTCCTCTGGCAAGGCGAACGCCCTGGAGTCGCTCGCCCAGGACGTGCGCTACGCTCTCCGGGGGCTCCGCCGCTCGCCCACCTTCGCCGCCTCGGCGACGCTGACGCTGGCGCTGGGCATCGGCGCCACCACGGCGATCTTCTCCGTGGTGAACGCGGTCCTGCTTCGGTCGCTGCCCTACGACCAGCCCGAACGCATCGTGCGGGCGTGGGACAACACCGAGGACGGAGAGGTCACCGACTTCTCCTTCCGCGTGGTGGAGTACCGGGAGCTGCGCAACCGCACGGATGTCTTCGAGGTGGTGGGAGCGGAGTTTCCTGTCAGCGCCACCCTCATCGCGGACGGCCGGGAGGCGCACCAGATACAAGGCCGCCGAATCACGTCGGACTTCTTTCGCGTGTTCGGGGTGGAGCCCCGCCTGGGACGCATGTTCACGGCGGAGGAGATCGCCGCCGGCGACCAGCTCCTCGCGGTGGTGACGCACGGGTTCTGGACCCGCCACCTGGGATCCGACCCGGACGCGGTCGGGCGGCTCCTGGCCGTGGACGGGCGCTCCTTCACGGTTCTGGGCGTGCTCCCCGACACCTACGTCCACGTGAGCGGCTCGGACGCGCAGCTCTTCATCCCCTATACCATCGGAACGCGAAGCTGGATCGGGCACTGGCTGGACGTCTACGGTCGGCTCCGGCCCGGCGTCTCTCGGGAGCGCGCGACGGAGGAGATCGACGCGGTCATCGAGGCCGTGCGGGACACCGACCGCCCCGGCGACCGTTGGTACGCCACCGTGGCGAGCCTCCACGACACGGTGGTGGGGGACGTGCGGGCGCCCATCTGGGCCGTGTTCGGCGTTGTGGCGATGGTCCTGCTCCTGGCCTGCGTCAACGTGGCCAACCTCACTCTGGCCCGCTCCACTTCCCGGGTGGTGGAGATGGCGGTGCGACGGTCGCTGGGCGCGGCACACGGCCGCCTCCTCAGGCAGCTCCTCGTGGAAAACCTGGTGGTGGCGGCGCTGGGCGGCGCGCTGGGGGTGGCCGTGGCGTGGGCCACACTGGGCTTCCTGGTCCGCCTGGCGCCTCCTTCCATACCCCGCATGGGGGAGACCGGCCTGGACCCCGTCGTGCTCGGCTTCTCGTTGGCCGTGAGCGCCGCCACGGCGCTGGTTTTCGGACTGGGGCCGGCGCTCAGGACCGCCCGGAGCGTGACCGGCCCGCGCGGCGGCCGCGGGGACACCGGGGGGCGCGCGTTCCACGGCCTGCTGGGAGGCCTGGTCGTGACCGAGGTGGCCCTGACGCTCACCCTCCTCATGGCCGCCGGCCTGACGGTACGGACCCTCCAGCACCTCCAGAGGGAGGACCTGGGCTTCGACCGGCAGGCGGCCGCCACCTTCCGGATCAGCGTCCCGTCCAGCCGCTACCCCACCGCGGAGGACACCCACGCCTTCTACTCGCTTGTGCGAGAGGCGCTGGAGGCTCTGCCGGCGGTCACCGCGGTCGGCGCCGCCACCGACCTCCCCGTGTCGGGGCCGGGAGCCGTGGCCACGGTCACTTCGGAGGAGCGGGTCCGGTCGGGAAGCCAGGAAGGCGTGACGGTGCTCCAGCGGCGGGCCACGGTGGGCTTCTTCCGGGCCCTGGGTACGCCCGTGCTGGCGGGGAGGGCGTTCGACGCCCGCGACCGCAGTGACGGCGACAGGGTGGTGATCGTCAGCGAATCACTGGCGCGCGCGCTGTTCGAAAGCGGCGACGCGGTGGGGCGCCGCCTGGGATGGAGCGCCGCGCCCGGGGAAGGAGACTGGGCCACCATCGTGGGCGTGGTGGCTGACGTGCGCTACGAGGCGGTGGAGCGGGAGCCCGACCCGCAGGTCTACCAGGCCCATGCCCAGTCGACCTCCCGGGAGATGGCCCTCGTCCTGCGCACGGACGGTGACCCCCTGGCGGTCGTGGAGCCGGCCCGGGCCGCTCTGGCGCGGCTGGACCCGGCCATCCCCGTGTTCTCGGTGGGCACCCTGAACGGGCTCGTGGACCTTGCCCTGTCCGGGCGCCGCTTCACCAGCAGCCTGTTCGGGCTCTTCGCTCTGGTGGCGCTGGCCCTCGCCGCCGCGGGCCTCTACGGGGTGCTGGCCTTCGCCGTCGGGCAACGCCGCCGGGAGATCGGCGTGCGTATGGCGGTGGGGGCGGGCGGGCGTGGCGTGGCCGCCCTGGTCCTGGCCCGGGGCGGCAAGCTCATCGCCCTCGGCCTGGTGGCCGGCAGCGCGGGAGCCGTGCTGGCGGGGCGCCTCCTGCGTGGTCTTCTCGTGGGTGTGCGGCCGTTCGATGCGCCAACGTTTGCGGTGGTCGTCGGCCTTCTGGCGGCCGTGGGCGCCGTGGCGTGCCTCGCTCCCGCCCTGGGCGCCTCACGGGTGGACCCCGTGGACGTACTTCGGGACGGCTGACGCCGTCGCGTCGGACAGCGCCCGCCGGTCCGCCGGATAGCGCCAGGCGGTCCGGCGACGCCGCTCAATCCGCCGTGAGCGCCCGCACGGGATCCACCCTCGCGGCCCGCCGAGCCGGGAGCCACGAGGCGAGTCCCGCGACCACGAGCAGCGCGACCGGTACGCTCCCGAACGTGAGTGGATCCCGGGCGGACACCTCGAAGAGGAGGCTGTCCATGAGGCCGGCCAGCGCCAGGGCGCCCACGAGCCCCGCGACGACGCCGACCACCGCCACCGCCATTCCCTGGCGAACCACCATGCGCGCTACCTCTCCGGCTTCGGCCCCCAGCGCCATGCGCACGCCGATCTCCCGGGTCCTCTGGCTGACCACGTAGGCGATGACCCCGTAGATGCCCACGGCCCCCAGGAGCAGCGCGACGGCCGCGGCGATGCCCAGCAGCGTCAACGTGAACGACATCTGGGCCAGCGACCGGGCCATCACGTCGTCCATGGTCCGGGCCGTCGTGAGCGGCACGTCGGCATCGATGCGGCCCACCACGTCCCGGATACCGGCCACGAGGGCGGAGGGCTCGCCGGCCGCCACGTCCACGACCAGGGTCATGGCGCTCATCTCGCGATACTCCTCCCGCACGAGGGGCAGGTAGATCGTGGGCTGGACCGCCTCACCGAGCCCCAGGTGGCGCACGTCGCCCACCACGCCGGCCACTTCCCGCTGGATCTCCGAGTCTCCGATGGAGATCCGCTCGCGCAATGCGCCACCGTCCAGGAAGGTCCGCGCGAAGGTCTCGTTCACCCACACCACGGGCGCCTCCGTCCGGTGATCCCCCCCGGTCATGGGCCGGCCCTCCACCAGCGGGATCTCCAGGGATTCGAAGTGCCCCTCGGTGACGAGGATCCACCGCGCCACGGGCGGCAGCTCGTCCTCGGCCTCGGGCCTGGACTCGATGTGGAAGGAGCCGCCGTTCCCGTTGGTGCCGGAGAGGGGAAGGGAACTGGTCGCCCCGGCGGCTCGCACGCCCGGGAGGGCGCGCACCCGGGCCAGGGCCTCCTCGTAGAAGGAAAGGGCATCCTCCCAGGGCGTCCCGGAACCCAGGCTCAGTTCCACGGTGAGCACGCCCGCCGGGTCCAGCCCCGGGTCCACGGCCCGGAGCCGTTGGAAGCTCCTCAGCATGAGGCCCGAGCCGACCAGGAGGACCACGGCCAGGGAGAGCTGGCTGGCCACCAGGAGGTTCCTGGCCCGGTGGCGGCTCCGTCCGCCCGTGGCGCCGCGTCCCCCGTCCCGGAGCACCCCCCGGAACGAGCTGCCCATGTAACGGAGCACGGGAAGAATCCCGAAAGCCACGCCCGCCGCCACGGAGATGGCTGCTGCGACGAGCAGCACCGTTCCGTCGATGCCGATCTCGTGCACGCGGGGGAGGCGTTCGGGCCCGAACGCCACCAGGGCGCGCACGCCCCACCAGGCCAGAACCACCCCGGCCACGCCCGCCACCAGCCCCAACAGCACGCTCTCCGAAAGAAACGTGATGGCCAACTCCCTCCGGCCCGCGCCCAGAGCCGAGCGAACGGCCACCTCGTGCTGCCGCACCTCGGCCCTGACCAGGAACAGGTTGGCCACGTTGGCGCACGCGATCAGGAGCACGAAGCCCACGGTACCCAGCACGATCCACAGGGCGGTGCGGACGTCCCGCACGAGGGTGTCGCGCACGCGCTCGAGCGAGACGGACCAACCCGCCTGGTCCAGGAACTGGGGCGTGACGTCCGGGATCGCGTCGGGGATCTGGGCCTGAAGCGCGGTGAACTCCCGTCGCGCGGCTTCCAGGTCGACGCCGGGCGCCAGCCGTCCGATGGCCCGGACGCCGAACGTTCCGAATTGGCCGTTCGGGTCGAGGTACGTAGGCAGGAGGAGGACGGCGTCGTTCTCCGCGAAGGTGTAGCCCCGTGGCATGACCCCGACGATCTCGACGGCGTTGCCATCCACCTGCACGGTCCGGCCCAGGACGCCGGGATCCTCCCCGAAGCGCTCCACCCAGGCACGGTGCATGAGGACCGCAACCCGCTGAGGTGCCTCCGCGTCCGGCACGACATCCTCGTCCGTGAAGCTCCGGCCCAGGGAGGGGCGGGTGGCCACGACGTCGAAGAAGCTCGGGCTCACCACCCTCACCGCCACCTTTTCGGGCCGGTCCCCCCCCGTGAGGTTCACCCGGCGGGGGTTCATGACCGAGAGGGCGGACAAGCTGCGGGCCCGCTCCAGGTACAGGTTGAGCATGGCGGGCGAGTTGAAGAGCTCCGGCAGGTCGAGGCCTGGAGCGTGGTGATTCAGGACCACCA
>DASWKP010000422.1:0-10108 GCA_036396575.1 Longimicrobiales bacterium
CGACGGCGTGGCGGCGGTGGCAGCCGTGGACGAGGACACGGCGCTCCGGGCGCTCGAGCTGATCGAGGTGGAGTACCGGGTCCTGCCCGCCTACCTGACTCCGGAGGAGGCGTTGGCCTCCAATGGCTCCTACGAGGACGGCGCGTACATCCACCCGCCCAGGAAGGAGGGAGCCAACGGCAACGTCACCAAGAAGGTGCGCCTGGAGTTCGGCGACGTGGACGGCCGCATGGGGGCGTCGGAGGTCGTGGTGGAGGGAGACTACTTCTTCGAAGGCACCACCCACGCCGCCATCGAGCCCCATTGCGCCATCGGCCGCTGGGACCGGGAAGCAGACGGCGAGGGCCGCCTGGTGGTCTGGTCCAGCACCCAGGTGCCCCACTACCTCCACCGGGAGCTGGCGCGGGTCCTCGGGCTCGAGCAGGCCCGCGTCCGGGTGATCCAACCTCCCGTGGGAGGTGCTTTCGGGGGCAAGAGCGAGCCCTTCGACCTGGAGTTCTGCGTCGCGAAGCTCGCCATGCGCACGGGCCGTCCCGTGAAGATCCTCTACACACGGGAGGAGGTCTTTTACGCCCACCGGGGCCGGCACCCCTTCCGGATGAAATACCGCACGGGCGCGGACCGGGACGGAATGCTCCAGTCGGTGGACGCCCACATCGTGCTGGATGGAGGAGCCTACGCCTCGTTCGGCCTGGTGACCACCTATTACAGCGGCCAGCTCCTGACGGCCCCCTACGCCATGCCGGCGTACCGGTTCGACTCTGTTCGGGCCTACACCAACAAGCCGGCGTGCGGACCCAAGCGGGGCCACGGTTCGGTCCAGCCCCGCTTTGCCTTCGAAGTACAGCTCGACAAGCTTGCGGAGAGGGTGGGCCTGGACCCCATCGAGCTCCGGCGCCGCAACGCTCTTCCGGCCTATACGCGCACGATCAACGAGCTGACCGTGACGTCGAACGGCTTCCTCGAGTGCCTCGACGCGGTCGAGGTGGCCAGCGGATGGAAGGACAAGTTCCGGCGCCTGCCCTTCGGACGGGGGGTCGGGGTCGCGGGCTCGACCTACATCAGCGGGACGAACTACCCGATCTACCCCAACGACATGCCTCAGTCGGCGATCCAGGTCCAGGTGGACCGCTCGGGCCGAGTGGCCGTGTTCAGCGGCGGCAGCGAGATCGGTCAGGGCACGGACTCCGCGATGGCGTACATCGCCGCGGAGGAGCTGGGCGTGCCGGTGGAATGGGTGCGCGTGTACCGGGGTGACACGGACTTCACGCCCGTGGACCTGGGTGCGTACTCGTCCCGGGTCACGCTCATGCTCGGCAACGCCTGCCTGGCCGCGTGCCGGAAGGTGAAGGACCAGGTCCAGCGGGCGGTGGCGGAGGCGTGGGAGGAGCCGGACCCGGCGTTGGTACTCCTCCACGGCGCAAAGGCCCTCCTCGCCGGGGATGCCGGCCGCGACATGCCCATCGTCGAGGCATTCAACCTCGCGGAGGCCCGCTTCGGTGCGTTGGGCGCCACGGGCTCGTACGACACGCCCAAGGACATCCACGGCTCCTACCGGGGGGGCACCATCGGGGCCAGCCCCGCCTACTCGTTCACCGCCCACGTGGCGGAGGTGGAGGTCGACCCGGAGACGGGCGTGGTCGATGTTCGGAAGATCTGGGTGGCGCACGACTGCGGCCGGGCGCTGAACCCGATGCTGGTGGAAGGCCAGATGGAAGGCTCGGCGTACATGGGCTTCGCCGAGGCCCTCATGGAGGAGCAGGTTTTCAAGGACGGGGATCACGGGCGCGCGGGGCTCCACAACGCCCCATCGCTCCTGGACTACCGCATCCCCACGAGCCTCGACACGCCGGAGTTGGAGTCGCTCATCATCGAGTCCCTGGACCCGGAGGGGCCGTACGGCGCCAAGGAGGCGGGCGAGGGGCCGCTGCACCCCTCGATCCCGGCGATTGCCAACGCCATCCACGACGCCGTCGGAATTAGAATGGACGTTCTACCTTTTTCTCCCGCCAGGGTATGGGCGCGGCTGGGCGAGGCCAGAGAGGGGGGGCGCCTGGCCAAGCCTGCGGCGCCCGGCGACCGCGCCCGCGCTGGCGACGTGTTGGCCTCCGCGGGGACGACGCCCGAATGACGAGCACGGCCTACCTCCGCCTGGCGGCCGTCGCCGCCTGGGTGGCGTTTCTGGCCCCGCTGGGCTGCGCGGACCCACCGGTGGCGGACGAGGAGGAGGCCGGAGGCGTCCGCCCTGTCCGACCTGCGCGCGTGGAGAGCGAGCTGACCCGGGGCGACACCCTTCCGCACCACCCTTCCTGGACGCGCCAGGACTACGAGATCCTGGCCGCGACGGTCCGCTGGGCCCGGCGGGAGGGCGTGGATACGCTCCCCATGGGCGAGCGCGTGGCACGGATCGGCGAGACCTTCCTGGGAACGCCGTACGTGCCCCAGACCCTGGATCCGCCCGGACCCGAGCGCCTGGTGGTCAACCTCCGAGGCATGGACTGCGTGACCTTCGTGGAGAGCGCGCTGGCGCTGGCCCATGTCGTGCGCATGGCGCCTTCCGATGCCTTCCTGGACGACGCGGTCGACGCTCGAGCCGTGCGCCTCTACGAGGACGTGCTGCTCTCCCTGCGGTACCGCGGCGGGCACGCGGACGGCTACGCCAGCCGACTCCACTACTTCTCGGAGTGGATCCAGGACAACCAGGCGCGGGGTGCCGTCACCGACGTGACCCGCGAGCTGGGAGGGGAGCCCGACCCGGAGCCCGTCACGTTCATGACCCGGCACGTCGACGCGTACCGGCAACTCGGCGACCCGACCGTGCTTCACGCCGTGGCCGGCATCGAGGCGGCGCTGTCCTCCCGGCCACGCTACGTCATCCCCCAGGAACGCGTGGCCGACGTTGAGGCCGGGATCCGCACTGGAGACATCATCGCGGCCACGAGCACGCTGGAGGGCCTCGACGTCGCGCACACGGGCATCGCCGTCTGGCGGAACGGCGTGCTGCGTCTCATGCACGCGCCTCTAGTGGGAGAGGCCGTGCAGCTCAGCGAGGAGGCGCTGGCGCCCCGCCTCCTGGGTCTGTCGCGGCAGGATGGCCTCATGGTCGCCCGCCCCGAGGAGCTGACCGCCCCGCCCCGTGGCCTGCCGGACCCCGGGCGGTAGAGATGCTACGCCTTCCCCCCTTCCGGTATCTCCGTCCCGGGTCCCTGGCCGAAGCCGTGGACTTCCTCGGTGAGCACTGCGGAGAGGCCATCCCCGTGGCGGGTGGGACGGATCTGGTGCCCAACATGAAGCACCGCCTGTTCGAGCCCTCCTACCTCGTGGCCATCAAGGATCTGGGGGAGCTTCAGGGCATCCGGGAGGAGGACGGCCACCTGGCCATCGGAGCGGGCGTGACCCTGAGCGCCGTGGCCGGCAGCTCCGAGGTGGCGCGGTGGGCGCCCACCCTGGCGGAAGCCGCGGGGAACGTAGCGGGTCCGCAGATCCGGAACGCGGCCACGCTGGGCGGGAACCTGTGCCTGGACACGCGGTGCACCTACTACAACCAGACCCGGTTCTGGCGCTCCGCCCTCGGCTTCTGCTTGAAGAAGGACGGCGACATCTGCCACGTCACCCGAGTGGGCAAGAAGTGCGTGGCGGCCCACTCCGCCGACACGCCACCGGTCCTCATGGTCCTGGGTGCCGAGGCGGAGCTCCGGGGGCCCCAGGGACCGCGCCGCATACCGGTGGCGGACTTCTTCGTCACCGACGGTGTGTGGAATACGGTTCGCGAGCCGTCGGAGATCGTGGTGCGGATCCTCGTCCCCCGACCCGGCCCCACGACGCGGGCGGCATGCTGCAAGCTCCGGCTCCGGGCGTCGATCGACTTCCCCCTGCTCACGGTGGCCGTGGCGGCGGACCTGGATGGCGACGACCGCGTCGCGTCCATCCGGGGAGTCGTGACCGGCCTCGGCGCCCGCCCGCGGACCCTCCAGGGCTGGCAGGAGTTGGCGGAGGGACGGATCCTGGACGACGAGCTGGTGGACGCCCTCTCGGAACGCGCGCACAGCCAGTGCCATCCCCTGGAGAACATCATCGTGGACCCCGATTGGCGGCGAGCGATGGTCCCGGTCTACGTCCGGCGGGCCCTGGCCCGGCTCCGGACGGCGTGACCCGCCAGGTCCCGCCCCCGGGTTCCGACCTCAGCCTGACGTGACCCCTGCCCTCTGGATCCTGGCCGGCGGGGTGCTGGCCCTGGCCGTGATCCTGTTGGATCGGCTGGCCCTCTCCCTCATCCGGCCCGCGCGACGGCCCTACCACCGTGTCCCCCGCGAAGCGCACCGCGTGGAGGAGGCGTCCATCCCGGCGCCTTACCTCCTGCGGGGATGGCTTCTGCACCCCGTGAGGGACGAAGGCCGCCCCCTGGTCATCCTGTGCCACGGCTGGGGTGGCAACGGAGGGACGCTTCTTCCCCTGGCCGACGCCCTGGTCCTGCGGGGGCACCCCACCCTCCTCTTCGACGTTCGGGGGCACGGGCGGAGCGAGGGGGCGCCCTACGTCACGATCCGGCACTTCAGGGACGACGTCACCACGGCCTTCGCCTGGATGGCGGAGCGCTTTCCCGACCGGAAGATCGCGTTCGTGGGGCACTCCATGGGCGGAGCGGCCGCGGTCCTGGCGGCGGCCGAGGGAACGCCGGTGCACGGGTTGGCGCTCGTGGCCGCGCCCGCCGACGTCCTCCAGGTCACCGCCGTCTTCCTGGCGGAACGCGGCCTGCCCGGCCGCCTGGTGGTCCGTTTGTGCCGCCCGTTCTGGACCCTGCGGATCCGCGAGTGGCCCCGCCGACTGGTTCCTGAACGGCGCATCCGGGAACTCCGCGTCCCGGTAATCGTCATTCAGCCGGGGGAGGACCGCCGGGTGTCGCCGGACCAGGCACGCCGGCTCGCCCGTGCCGCGGGAACCGACGTCCACATCGTGGGGGGCGCGTCCCACACGAACGTCCTGGAGGACCCCGAGACCCACCGTCTCGTCAGCGCGCTCCTGGACCGGGTGGCCGCCGGGGACGACCAGGCACCCGCGCGATCTCGTTGACCCGGGGTCAGGCCTCTTCCAGAGCCAGGCCCACCGCGGACGCCAGCAGCCCCGTTCGCCTTCCCCCGGCCGCCTCCGCCACTCGTTCCACGGCCCGGTCCACGGTCCGACCCACCGCCTCGAATACGTTCCGGTAGCCCGCGGTCCCCGCATCTCGCGGGTCGCGCGCTCGCTCCATCAGGTGATGGAAGGCGCAGGCCATCCCCAGACTGCCCACAACGTCGGCCACGATCTCGAAGCGCTCGTCGGCCCATCGTTGGACACGCGTGTCGCCCAGGCGACGCTCCGCGAACGGCTGGTTGGCCCCCGACACGATCTGGCGGACGCCGTTCGCCCACAGGCACGCCAGGCGCTCCTCGCCCACCGACGCGGACATGGCCGCGGGGACGAAGATGTCCGCCTCGACGCCGTAGGCCGCGTCGCGATCCCTGCCCTCGCGGCGAAGGGGATGCTCGGGAATCGAGCGGCACTCCTGGCGGCGCACCAGCTCCTCGACCTCGTCGGCGACGAGGCCCTCCGGCGCCGCCAGCCCGAAGCGGGCGTCCACGAGGCCCACGATACTCGCGCCCCAGCGGGACAGGTAGAGCGCGCACGAGGACCCCACGTTGCCGAAGCCCTCGACGATCACCCGCTTTCCCTCCAGACTCTCCCCGTTGAGCTCGAGGCAACGCCGGGCCGCCCGGGCCACGCCATACCCGGTGATGAGATCCGCCACCACGAGGGGCCGGCCCGCAACGCCCAGATCCCCGTCCGCCACCGGTTCGTGTACGCCGTTGCCCACCGTCCGCAAGACGGCGTCGAGGTCCCCACCCCGCACCCCCAGATACCCGCGGATGATCCCCTCCTGGGGATGAGCCAGACCCAGCTCGCGGCACAGGGGGACCACGTCGGCCTGCTCGTCCACGGCCACGTCTCCAGCGGTGCCATAGCACGTGGCAAGCCAGGGCCGGACCGCGCGGAACCACCGCCGCAGCACCTCCGTCCGCCGGGGGTCGGCGGGATCGAAGTCGATGCCGGACTTGGCGCCCCCGATGGGCGGCCCGGAGAACGTGAACTTCATCTCCATGGCCTTGGCCAGGTCCACGACCTCGTCCCGGGTCAGGCCGCAGCGCATGCGCGTGCCGCCCCCGGCCGCTCCTCCCCTGAGAGAGTTGATCACCAGCCATCCCCGCGCCTCGCTCTCGGCATCGTTCCACTCCATGGCGAGAAGCGGTGGAGCTTCGAGGAAGGCCCGGTATCGGTCCCAGGCGGTGTTCGCGGGCACGCTCATGAAAAGACCAGGGGCATGAGGAGCCATCCGGCTAGGGTGATCAGCCCGATGGCCAGGAAGTTGAGCCACACTCCGGCCCGGGCCATCTGCTGGAGCGTAAGGTAGCCCGACCCGAACACGATGGCATTGGGCGGCGTAGCCACGGGCAGCATGAAGGCCATGGAAGCGGACAGGGCCGCCGTGGCCATGAGCTGGAGCGGTCCGGTCGCGAGCCCCATGGCGGCGCCCACCATGACCGGCATGGCCATGGTGGAGGTGGCGGTATTGGAGGTGATCTCGGTCAGAAAGACGAAGAGCGCCGCCACGACCAGGAGGACCACGGGCACCGGGACTCCCCCCAGCGCGGCAACCGCGCCTCCGATCCAGGCCGCCAACCCCGACTCGTCCATGGCCCGCGCCAGGGACAGCCCTCCCCCGAACAGGACCAGGACCCCCCAGGGAATGCCCCGGGCGCGCTTCCAGTCCAGCGCGAAAACCCCCCGCCGCCAATCCACCGGTGTCACGAACAGGACCAGGGCCGCCGCGATGGCGATGGTCGAGTCGCGCACCGCGGGGGCGAAGGTGGTGATGCCCGGAACGACGACGAAGCCCAGGTCTTTGGGGGCGCGAAGGACCCAGGCCGCGGCCGTCAACGCGAACACCACGCCCACGATCTTCTCCCCGCGGCTTGCGGGACCCAGCGCGCGGCGCTGGTGATCCAGAACCTCACTGGCGTTGCCGGCCACCTCCCCGGGGGGATGCAGCACGTACACCAGGAGGCCCCATGTCAGGGGAAGGAGGATCGCCGCCAGAGGAACGCCCAGCAGCATCCACTGGAAGAAGCCGATCTCGACGCCGAGCATCTCGCTGGCGGCCCCGGCCAGGACCGCGTTGGGAGGCGTACCGATGAGCGTGGCCGCCCCACCGATCGAGGCGCTGTAGGCCACACCCAGCATGAGGGCGACCCCGAACGCGAACGAGCCCTCCTCGTCTTCGCCCGCGGGCCGGAAGATCTCGCTCACCGCCAGGGCAATGGGCAGCATCATGGCCGCGGCGGCCGTGTTGGAGATCCACATGGAGAGGAAGGCCGTAGCCAACATGAAGCCCAGCACCAGCCTGCGAGGTCCCGTGCCCACGGCGTGGACGATGCCCAGGGCCATGCGTCGGTGCAGACCCCACCGTTCCAGGGCCGCCGCCAGCAGGAAGCCCCCCATGAAGAGGTAGATCAGCTCGTTGGCATAAGGAGCGGCCGCGTCCGGCATCGACAGGACGCGCACCGCGGGAAAGAGGACGAGAGGCAGAAGGGCGGTGGCCGGGATCGGAATGGCCTCGGTCATCCACCAGATGGCCATGAGCGCGGCCACCGCGCCCGTGCGCCAGCCCTCGTCGGAGAGACCCGCTGGCGAAGGCACCAGGAGGAGCGTCACGAAGACGGCCATGCCAACGAGGAGCCCCACTCGCTGACTCCCGCGATATCCCCTCGTGTCGCCGTTCTCTGCCAACGCTCCTCCTATCGGGTCGCCACGTCGCCGACCGATTCTGGTCCGAACACGGGACCGCGTGCAACCGTAGGGAGGCTGACAGGGTACAGGTCCCGTGACAAGGAGGGCCTCATGGGCCGAGATCAATACATCGTCTACGAGGAAACCACGCCCTGGTCGTGGTGGGTGAGCGCGCTGGTCTGGGGCAGCTTCCTGGCGGGAGCCGTCCCGGTGGCTGTCGCGGTCCTGGGGCGGATCGCCGATGGCATCTCTCCAGGGGAGCTGCCCGCCCTTTTGATGTTGGCCGGCGGAGGCTTCCTGCTCCTGCTCGGTCCGTGGATGACCCAGGTGCTCGTGGGCCGCCTGCACGTGCGCGTGACGCGAACGTCCCTGCTGATCCAGCTCGGCGTCCTGCCCATCCTGTCCAAGCTCATCCCCTTCGACGAGATCGACTGGCTGGAGCCGGTGCGCTACCGCCCCATGCGTGACTTCGGCGGCTGGGGAATCCGGTTCGGAAAGGACAAGCGTGCGTGGACGATCCGGGGCGACGCGGCGGTGCTCCTCCACATGAAGGACGGCCCGGACGTGTACCTGGGCTCCGACGACCCCGAGAAGCTCGCGCAACGCATCCGGAGCGCCGCCGCCGGCCGCTTCGACGGTCGGGGAGAGTAGGCTTGGCCGCACCCGCCCGGAGGGTCGCCCGATCAGAAGCCGCCGTCTCCGAGCTCATGATGCCCCACCACGTCAACAATCTGGGCCACGTCTTCGGGGGCGTGGTCCTGTCGATGGTGGACCGGGCGGCTGCGGTGGCCGCCATGCGGCACGCGGGCAAGCCGTGCGTCACGGTCTCCATCGATCGCGTGGACTTCCGGGAGCCCATCTACGCCGGCGAGCTGGTCACGTGCTCTGCCCGGGTCAACTACGTGGGGCGGACATCGATGGAGGTTGGGGTCACGGTCCAAGCCGAGAACCTCCTCACCGGGGTCACGCGGCACACCAACACGTGCTTCCTGACCTTCGTCGCCATCGATGCCGACAGCCGGCCGACGCCGGTCCCTCCCCTGGAGCTGGAGACGGACGAAGACCACAAGCGTTTCCACGAGGGCAAGCGGCGCCGAGAGGTGAGGCAGGCGCTCGCCCTCGAGCTGGGCGAGAAGGACTGAGAGCGCTCATGCGCGCGGTCACCTTCCAGGTCACGGTCCCCAGATACCTGGCGGCCAGGTCGCTGGGCCGGGTCACCGACGCGGTCCTGTACGGGCGCCTGAGCGGCGTCCGTCTGCAGGACGTTGCCGTGCCCCCGCTGCCCGGCCCCGCGTGGCTCCGGCTGAAGGTCCTCAAGGCCGGGATCTGCGGCACCGACGTGGGCACCATCACCTACTCGGCGAGCCCGGCCCTGGAGCCATTCGGTTCGTTCCCGGCGGTCCTGGGCCACGAGATCCTGGCGGAGGTGGTGGAAGCCGGCATCGAGGCCCGGGACCTGGAGGTAGGCAGCCGCGTCGCGGTGGACCCCATGATCTCCTGTGGCGTTCGCGACTACCCCCGAGACGCCTGGTGCCGATCATGCTCCGGAGGGCGCCACTGCACCTGCGAGAACGCCGGAGAGACGGGCCCCCTCACGGTGGACGGGCAGCCCCTGGCCGCGGGCCTGACGATTGGATATCACCGATCCCTGCCAGGGGGCTGGAGTGAAGCCCTCGTGGCGCACAGGAGCCAGTGCTTTCCCGTGGCCCCGGGCCTGGACGACCACACGGGCGTCCTCATCGAGCCGCTGTCCATCGGCCTTCACGCGGTGCTCAACACGCCCACGCCACACCCTGACGAGCCGATCCTCATCATCGGCAGCGGCCCCATCGCCATGGGGGCCCTGTGGGCGCTCCGGGCCACGGGCTTCCAGGGCGAGATCGTGGCCCAGACCAAGCGGTCCCACGAGGCCAGGCTGGCCGGGGCTCTGGGCGCCACCAACGTGGTGGCCCCGGGTGCGGAGGCCCGGGACGCCCTCGTCCGCACCGGTGCCCAGGCCTACATGCCCATCATCGGGCCCGAGGTCTATGCGGGCGGTGGCTTTCCGGTCATCTACGATTGCGTGGGGAGCGCCGGCAGCATAGACCAGGCCCTCCGGTACGCCGCTCCTCGAGGGCGGATCGTCCTTCTGGGGTGCGCTGCCCGAATCCCGAAGCTCGACCTCACGTTCCTGTGGGCCCGGGAGTTGAACGTGAGGGGCTTCGTGGGCTACGGCCAGGAGAGCTTCCGGGGCGAGGACCGGCATACGTTCCAGATCGCCCACGACCTCCTCCTGGAGACGGGGGCC
>DASWKP010000423.1:0-13613 GCA_036396575.1 Longimicrobiales bacterium
CGGATGCAGTTGGCCGGGCACACGGTGGGGCACAGGCCACACGCCACGCATTTGGGTCGTCCGTCGGCGTGGGTCTCCATGACGTGGGTGCCCCGCCAGCGCGGGCTCAGGTCCGGCTGCTCCTCCGGATACTGAAGGGTCACGTTCTTGGGATTGACCAGGTGGCGGAAGGTCAGCGCCATCCCTTTGAGAGCCGCCCGCAGATACGAGGTCTCGCCGGGGTCCGGACGCCTCATCACCTTGACCGTCACTGCCATGCCGCTCTCCCGTTCGCGTGTTGCGAGAACATGTGGCGCTCCACTGGCATCAGTCTCCCATGGCCCCGATGCCCGCCTCGACGCCCACCGACCCCTCCCGCTCCGCCGGCCGGACTCGACGCTTGGCGCCGGCCCCGGACATGATCCGCCCCCGATCCAGAGCGAAGATGAAGATCGCGGCGCACACCGCGCTGACGGCGGTGAGGGCCAGCCCGTAAGCGAGGCCCCAGGACAGCCCCACCTGGTTGAGCGTGAGGACGCTAGCCGCCACGATCATCATGTAGCACAGTGCCGTAGGCAGCATGACCTTCCAGCCGAGCTGCATGACCTGGTCGTAACGAAAGCGGGGCACGGTCCAGCGGACCCAGATGTAGAGCACGACGAAGAACGCCGTCTTCACCGAGAACGAGCCGAGCGTGAGGAGGGTCTTCCACCAGGCCAGCTCGGCGGCGATGGGGGAGCCGTCCGCGGCGAAGCCACCGATCCACGCTCCCTCGTGGAGGAAGGCGTCGTCTCCGGTCCAGATGGGGATGTCCCACCCGCCCAGGAACAGGGTGGCCATGAGCGCGGAGGCGGTGATGACGTGGGCGTACTCGGCAATGAAGAAAAGTGAGAACTTCATGGACGAGTACTCGGTATGGAACCCGCTCACGAGCTCCGATTCCGCTTCCGGCATGTCGAAGGGCAGCCGGTTCGTCTCCGCGAAGGCGCTGACCACGAACAGGATGAAGCCCAGGGACAGGGGAAAGACGAACCAGAGGCCGAGCGTCTGCTGGCGCCACACGACCTCCGTCAGGGTGACGTTCCCCGCCAGGATCAGAACCGATATCAGGCTCAGGCCGAGGGCCACCTCGTAGCTCACCATCTGGGCGCTGGCCCGCAGGGCTCCCAGGAACGCGTACTTGTTGTTGGACGCCCACCCGCCCAGGACCAGGCCGTACACCGCCAGGGAGCTCAACGCCAGGATGTAGAGGATGCCGATAGGCACGTCCGCCACGATCATGTCCACCGGACCGAAGGGGGTTGGCAGAGGCGCGGCGAAGGGGATGACCGCGAAGGTCACCAGGGCCGGCATGACGGCCAGCATCGGTCCCAGGATGAAGAACGGCTTCGATGCGGCCGCTGGCAGCGTCTCTTCCTTGAGGAAGTTCTTGATGCCGTCCGCGATGGGCTGGAGCAACCCGAAGGGGCCCACGCGGTTCGGGCCCACACGGTCCTGGATCCAGGCGCTGACGCGTCGTTCCAGAAGCGTGGTGTACGCCACGGCGAGCATGACCACACCGAACACGGTGAGGACCTTGGTGGTCGCCAGGGCCAGGCTCCACAGGGGTGTCAGCTCGTTCATGCGAGTTCGGCCGGTTGTTTCACCGGTGCGCCTGAAGCGCCGATGTCGTCGTAGGTGAGGCCATCGAAGGCCTCATGGCGCTCCGCCAGGAGGCGAAACGAAGCTTCGGCCCGCGCGGGTGTGTCGCCTTGCGTCAGCTCGGCCAGGAGGGCCCCCAGAATCAGCCAGGCCGGCCGCGCCGCTCCCGGAGGATCGACGCCCGGCCAGAACCGCTGGACCCGGCCCTCGTGGTTCGTGAACGTGCCTTCCTGCTCCGTGAACAGCGTAACGGGAAGGACGAAGTCGGCCCCGGACGCCGCCCGTGACGGATGCGCACCGAGGTAGACGAAGAGCTTCGCCGCCGACCCGAAGGACTCTTCCTGGTCCCCCAACTCGTCCCCGAGCACGAGGATGATGCCGTCGTGGTCCGCGACGTCCTCCAGGCCCCCCTGGCCGTCGTCTCCCCCCGTGCGCTGGAGGCCGAGGAGCTCCGCTCCCTTGCGGTTGGGCGCGAGGTCCTGGCGCCGCACCAACCGGGGAAAGCCTTTCAGGGGCACTTCGTCCGGCGCGACGCGAGACCGGAAGACCCCCGGACCCCCACCGAGATGCGTAGCGAGCGCTTCGAGGGCTCCGAGATCCTCCATGGAAGCGCCGGCCGAGGCCACGGTGCGGACCGCGGCGCCGCCGATCTCGGCGAGGCGGTCCAGCAGGGCCCGCAGGGCCTCCTTCCACCCCATGGCCCTGTGCTTGCCATCGACCCGGACCACGGGTGCCTCGACGCGATCCCTCCGGTTCATCCACTCGTAACCGAGGCGGCCGTAGTCGCACATCCAGTGGCCGTTGACATCCAGATTCGTGCGGGGCTTCAGGCGCTGGACCAGGTTGTCCCGGACGTGGAGGTCGATGTTGCAGCCCTGGCTGCAGCCCGGGCACACCGAGGGCGTGTGCTTCAGATCCCAGGCCCGCTGCTTGTAGAGAAAGTCCTTGGAGACCAGAGCGCCCACGGGGCAGATGTCCACGATGTTGCCGCTGAAGTGGGTCCCCTCCAGACCCTCCTCGAAGAAGGTGTCGATGATCGAGCGGCTGCCGCGTTCCACGACGGTGAGGCGAGGATCCTGTTCCACCTCGTTCATGAAGCGGACGCACCGGGTGCACATGACGCAACGATCCCCGTAGAAGAGGACGTCGCCCCCGAAGTCGTCGCGACCGAAGACCCTCTTGGGCTCCCGGGAGCGGCCGTGCCTCCGTCCCTCGTCGTGCACGTAGTCCTGGAGCTTGCACTCGCCGGACTGGTCGCAGATGGGGCAGTCGAGCGGGTGGTTGACCAGGTAGAACTCCAGGACGCCCCGGCGCATGGACAGGGCCGCCTCGCTTTCCGTATGGACCACCTGCCCGTTCTGCGCCTGGGTCACGCACGAGGGCATGAGCTTGGGCGCTCCCTCCACTTCGACCAGGCAGAGCCTGCACATGGCGGGGGACGTGAGCCCCGGATGGTAGCAGTAGTGCGGAACCGTGCCTCCGAGGGCCTGAGACGCCTGCAGGAGCGTTGTCCCTTTGGGTACGGTCACCTCCTGCCCGTCGATGCTCAGGGTGACCGTGGTCTCATGCCGTCCATTGTCGGCCATGGGCTACCCGTTCATCACGTTGAGGGCTCTGGAGCGGGCACGCCCGCGCCGCGCCAGGAGCTTCGGGGACGGATCACGCCGCCCCCACCCGTTCCCCGCGGCGGATCAGAGCGAGATACTCGTCGCGGAACTTCTGGATGGAGCTGTGGACCGGGGCCGCCACCGAGTCGGACAGGACGCAGATCGTGGTGCCCGTCATCTGGGTCGTGACCTCCAGAAGCGTGTCCAGGTCCTCCTCGGTCCCACGGCCGTCCTCGATCCGCTTGAGGATCTTGGTCACCCAGGCCGAACCCTCACGGCAGGGGGTGCACTGTCCGCAGGATTCGTGGGCGTAGAAGGCGGCCATGCGACGCACCTGCTTGACCATGTCGGTGGTCTCGTCCATGACGATGACCGAAGCGCACCCCAGCATGGAGCCCGCCGCCACGACGCCCTCGTAGCAGAGGGTACAGGCCCCGCACTCCTCCGCCGACAGGATAGGCACCGAGCTGCCTCCGGGAATCACCGCCTTGAGGGCGTTGCCGTCGCGCACGCCCCCGCACACGTCGTCGATGAGGTCCATGAGCGGAAAGCCCAGAGGAAGCTCGTAATTCCCGGGCTTCCTCACGTGGCCGCTGACGCAGAAGAGCTTCGTGCCCGCGCTCTTGTCGGTGCCCCACTGGCGGTACCAGTCGGGGCCGTTCGACAGGATCCCGGGCACGGCCGCCAGCGTCTCCACGTTGTTCACGGTGGTGGGCATCCCGAAGGCTCCCACGGCGGCCGGGAACGGAGGCTTCACTCGCGGCTGGCCCCGCCCCCCCTCCAGGGAGTTCATGAGGCCGGTCTCTTCGCCGCAGATGTAGGCGCCGGCCCCTACGTGGACCGTGACGTCGATGTCCACCCCCGAGCCCAGGATGTCCTTTCCCGCCAGGCCCGCCTCATAGGCATCCTCCACCGCCCGGGCCAGGACGGAGGATGCCTCGAAGAACTCTCCGCGGCAGTAGATGTAGCAGTGGGTGGCCCGGATGGCGTGCGAGGCGATGAGGCAGCCCTCGATGACCAGGTGCGGGTCCCAGCGGAGCAGCTCCCGGTCCTTGAAGGTGCCCGGCTCGGACTCATCGGCGTTGCAACACAGGTAGTGCGGCTTCGTGGGCTCCTTGGGCATGAAGCTCCACTTGAGCCCGGTGGGGAACCCCGCCCCTCCCCTGCCCCGCAGCCCGGACGCCTTCACAACCTCCGTGACTTCGTCGGGGCCCATCCCCAGGGCTTTCTTCAAAGCCACATAGCGGCCCCGCTTCCGGGCTCCCTCCAGCGTCCGGGCCTCCGGATCGCCGAAGTGCTCGCTGAGCACGCGGACTTCCCGATCCGACACGTAGGGATACGCCATGTCTACGCCGCTCCCTCGGCCTCGGCCCGGAGTCGCTCGAGCACGCTCGGCACGTCCTCCGGAGCGATGTTCTCGAAGTACCTGGAGTTGATCTGGACGCACGTGGGGAATCCACACGCGGCCAGGCACTCGGCCTCGATGACGGTGAAGAGGCCGTCGTCGGACGTCTCTCCGAGCTCCGTGTCCGTATAGCGCAGGAACGCGTCGAGGACTTCGTCCGCCCCGCACAGGTTGCACGAGATGTTCGTGCACACCTGCACCAGGTACCGGCCCACGGGGCGCTTGTTGTACATCGTGTAGAACGTCGCCACGCCCCGCACGTAGGCTTCCGGGAGATCCAGGAGCTCCGCCACCCGGCGCATGCTGTCCGGTGACACGTGACCCCGCACTTCCTGGGCCAGGTTCAAAGCCGGCAGCAGCGCCGCGCGCTTGTCGGGATACCGCGTCAGGATCTTCTCGAACCGCTCCAGATGAGGGCCCTCGAAGAGGGCCGCCTCGGGAGCCTTCTCTTCGAGCATGTAGGGGTAGCTCGACGCCCCCGCGGGGTGCCCTCCCTCCAGGGGACGCCGCCCCACGAAGTCCGCGCCCCGCACCTGCTCCTCCGTGAGGTCGAACTCCCCGGTGTTGCCCGCCCAGCCCGGGTTCTTGAAGGGGATCTCGGCGCTCATCGGTCGATCTCCCCGAGGACGATGTCCAGGCTTGCGTTGATCATGATCAGGTCGGAGATCAGGTGTCCCTTCGCCAGCTTGGGAAGAACCGAGATGTTGACGAAGGATGGAGGCCGGATCCGCCAGCGGACGGGCTTGGGACCACCGTCGCTGACCACGTACATGCCGAGCTCGCCCTTGGAGCCCTCCACGGGGAAGTAGCAATCCCCTTCCGCCACGTGCAGGCCCTCCATGACCAGCTTGAAGTGGTGGATCATCGACTCCATGTCGCTCATGCACGCTGTCTTGGACGGGAGGATCACATTGGGATCGTCCACATTGATCGGTCCGCGGGGTAGGCGGTCGATGGCCTGGAGCACGATGCTCACGCTCTGGCGCATCTCCTCCATGCGGGTCAGGTATCGGTCGTAGCAGTCCCCCACCTCGCCCACCGGGACCTCGAAGTCGTAGGTCTCGTAGTCGTAATAGGGCTGGTCCTTGCGCACGTCGTACGCGACGCCGCTCGACCGCAGGTTCGGTCCCGTGAAGCCGTAGTTGACCGCGTCCTCGGCGCTGATGATGCCCACGTCCTGCGCCCTGCCCAGGTGGATGTTGTTGGTGGTCAGCAGGGTGTGAACCTCGTCCAGCGTCCGATTCAGCTCGCTCACGAACCTCCCGCACTCCTCGACCCACCCCTCCGGCAGGTCGGCCATCATGCCGCCCACCCGGGTCGCGGAGGTGGTGATCCGGGCGCCGGTGAGGGCCTCGTGGAGCTTGTAGATGCGCTCCCGCTCGTGGAAGGTGTACAGGAACGGCGTGAAGGCCCCCACGTCGATGGCCGTGGTTCCCAGCCACAGGAGGTGCCCGAAAATGCGGTCCAGCTCCATGAGGATGACCCGCACCACCTTGCAGCGCTCCGTCACCTGGATGCCCGCAAGCTTTTCCACCGCCATGACATACGCACAGTTGTAGATCAGCGGCGCCAGGTAGTCCATGCGGTCGGTCAGAGGGACGATCTGGTTCCACGACCGGTACTCGCCGAGCTTCTCGAAGGAGGAGTGGAGGTACCCGATGTGGGGCGTCACGTCCACGATGGTCTCGCCGTCCAACTCGCACACGAGGCGGAGCACGCCGTGCGTGGCGGGATGCTGGGGACCGATGTTGACCAGCATGTTCTGGGAATCCAGCTCCGGCTCCGCCAGGTCCACCGGCGCGAGCGGGCCGTGCGCCAGCCCTCTCCCGTCGGCTGCCAGCTCCGGGGTCCGGCTCACGGAAAGCTCGATGGTCTTCCGCGTCATCTCGCCTCCGTTCGGGTCGGGTCGCCCTCGTCCCCGGTGATCGGGGCCGGCGCCTCCGCCGCGGCGAGGACCTGGGGATCCCTTCCCTCCCCCATCTCGGCGGCGATGTAGTAGTGCTCAGGATCCTGATTCAACGCACGGCGCGTCTGTTCGGCGCGTGAGAAGCGCCCCCTGAGGGGGAAGTCCTTCCTGAGAGGATGCCCTTCCTCGTAATCGTCGGGCATCATGATGCGGCGCAGGTCCGGATGTCCCTCGAACGTGACGCCGAAGAGGTCGTAGACCTCGCGCTCGAGCCAGTTGGCAGCGTTCCAGAGGGGTACCACGGACCCGATGCGCGGGTCGGCGACGGGCACCTCGCACTTGACCCTGAGGCCCAGCCGGTACGGGATGGACCAGAGGATCCAGACCACCTGCAGGGGCCGGCCGCCGCCATAGTCGACGCCGGTCACGTCACGCAGCAGGTCGTAGGCCTGGGCCGGATCCTCCTTCAGCCATCGGAGGATCTCCACGTTGCGGGGCGGATCCAGGAACACGACGTGTTCGTCACCTGCCTGGACTTCGTACCTGAGGAGAGCCTCGCCGAACCGCTCGGCCAGGGCCACGACGGTGGGATGCGAACTCCGGCGGGGGTCCGAGGGACTGGGCCCCGTCTCTCCGCCGACGTCGCTCGGCTGGGGGCCTTCATCGACGGCGTCGAGGGCCGATCCTGTCTCGTCGGACATGGTGTGCCTCCGGTCCTAGGACCGTGGGTCCTCGAACCCGTCGGCAACGGGGGTGACCGCCCCGCCGCGCTTCTCCTGGAGGGTCGAGTTTCCGAACGGCCCGGTCAGCCCGACGATCTCGGTGTCGGTGGCGTTGGGGACGGCGACGCTCAGGGGGTCTTCCGCGCGATTCGCCTTGCGGTCCTCCCAGCGTTCCTCCCGGATCTTCTCGTGTATCATGAGGAGCCCGTAGATGAGGGCCTCGGGGCGTGGCGGGCAGCCAGGCACGTAGACGTCCACCGGCACGATGGTATCGATCCCCTGAACCATGGAGTAGACGTCGAAGACCCCGCCGGAGCTGGCGCAGGCACCCATGGACACGCACCACTTGGGCTGCGGCATCTGGTCCCAGATCCTGCGCAGGACCGGCGCGAGCTTGTAGGGCACGCGCCCGGCGCAGATGAGCACGTCGGCCTGCCGGGGGCTGAACGACATGCGCTCCATCCCGAAGCGCGCCAGGTCGAAATCGCTGGCGTAGGACGCCATCATCTCGATGGCGCAGCACGCCGTGCCGAAGGGCATTGGCCAGAGGGAGCTCCGCCGAGCCCAGTTCACGATGTAGTCGAGCTTCGTGGTCAGGAACGCCGGCGTACCCTCTCCGACCATCCCCTCCATTCGGCTACGGATGCCCGGTTCTACTCCCACTCTAGGCCTCCCTTCTTCCATTCGTAGAGCAGTCCCACCGCGAGAACGACCACGAAGAGGAGCACCGCCATGAATCCGCTCCAACCGAGGGCTTCCATCTCCACGGCCCACGGGATGAGGAAGATGGTCTCGAGGTCGAACACGATGAAGCTGATGGCCACCATGTAGAACTTGACCGAGAAGCGGGCCCGGGCGTCGCCCAGCGGAATCATCCCTGATTCGTACGGCATCCGCTTCTGCGCGGTGGGGCGCTCGGGATTGAAGACCCAGGACGCGACCACGATCCCGACGGCGTTGGCGATGGAAACGCCGAACAGGATGAGAAGCGGGACGTAGGCTCCCGACATTTATGGACCCGACTCAGTTTGTGAAAACGTTCACGTGCGGGACCTCCGAATGTACCCGAGGGGCGGGCATGGGTCAACCGGTTTTCGGGCCTGCAAACACCTGTTTTCTCATACCTTTAGGGGTTGTTTGCCCCTCCTGCCGGGTGGGGTCTATCTTCCGCGCCGCATCCCTCATCGGCGAGGCGGGGCCAGCCCCCGGAAGGGGGGTACCCGAGTCCTGCCAGGAGAAGGCGTGGCATGCCCATCAAGAGCGACAAGTGGATCCGCAGGATGAGCGAGGAGCATCGCATGATCGAGCCCTTCGAGCCCGGTCAGGTTCGGGACGGCGTGATCAGCTACGGGCTCTCCTCGTACGGATACGACATCCGGGTGGCCCCCGACTTCAAGGTGTTCACCAATGTCCATCACGTCGTGGTGGACCCCAAGAACTTCGATGACCGCTCGTTCGTCGACATCCACGCTCCCGAGTGCATCATTCCGCCCAACTCCTTCGCGCTCGCGCGCACGGAGGAGTACTTCAGGATTCCCAGGAACGTCCTGGTGTTGTGCGTGGGCAAGAGCACGTACGCGCGATGTGGCATCATCGTGAACGTGACGCCTCTGGAGCCCACCTGGGAGGGACATCTCACCCTGGAGATCAGCAACACCACTCCCCTTCCGGCGAAGATCTACGGGGGCGAGGGCATCGCCCAGCTCCTCTTCCTCGAGGGGGACGAGGAGCCCAGCATCGCGTACGCGGACCGGAAGGGGAAGTACCAGAGCCAGACCGGGGTGACGCTACCGCGGCTCTAGAGCGGGCCCTACCCGCCGGACCTCTCGTACACGATGCGTCCGTCCACGATGGTGAAGTCCACGACGACGTCCTTGAGCGTCCGGGGGTCGATCTCGAAGGGGTCGGCTTCCAGGACAGCCAGGTCCGCCAGGAAGCCCTCCCGGACCATGCCCTTGAAGCTCTCTTCCCCGCCGACCCAGGCGTTGTTCACCGTGTAGGCTCGTAGCGCCGTCTCTACGTCGATCTTCTCCTCGGGAAACCAGCCGCCCTCGGGCGTCCCGTCCAGCGTCTCCCGGGTCACGGCGGCGTAGATGCCGTGGAGCGGATTGGACGTGTACCAGGCGGCGTTGGTCCCGGGCCAGTCGCTGCCGAAGGAGAGGAGCACGCCCGCGTCGGCGAGCGTCTTGAACGCGTAGGCCCACCGGGCCCGCTCCCCGATGCGCTCCTCCATCCAGCGCATGTCGTCGATCGTGTGGTAGGGCTGCATCTCGGCGATGATGCCCATCTCGGCCTGGCGCCGGGCCGTCTCGGGCCCCCGGATCACTTGGTTGTGGATGATGGCGAACCGCCGGTCTTCGCGCGCGCCGTTGGTGGCCCACACCCGGGCGTAGATGTCCAGGATGGTGTCGATGGCCTGGTCGCCGATGGCGTGCACCCGGGGGTTGAAGCCAGCGGCGTCGGCGCCCAGGACCAGGGCCTCCATGTTCCCGGCCGGCTCGAGTCCGGAGCCGTGACCGGTGACGTATCCCGTGCTGTTCTCGTCCCGCCAGCTTCCGCGAACACCCGTCGTGAGGTACGGCTCGTAGAAGTGGGCGCTGGAGTTGCCCATGATCCCGTCCACGAAGGCCTTGAGGCCCTGGTAGCGGATCCACTCGTCCCCGAATCCCTCCACGATCCCGGCGTCGGCCATCTCGTTCCAGGTGTCCAGAACGAGGCGCATGTGCACCCGGCTCGTGAGTTCCCCCGCCTCCCGCAGGCGATGGAAGACCTCGACCTGGTCCGGAGGCGTGATGTCGAAGAACGTGGTCACGCCGTGCCTGCGGAGGCGCTCCAGGGCGGCCCGACCCTCGGCGAGCTTCTGGTCCATGGTCTTGGTGGGGATCGCGCCCCGGATCCTCCCCACCGCCGCGCCGGACACTCGCCCCGTGGGCTCACCTCCCTCGCACTCCACGCCGGCCCACGAGCAGTCGGCCCCGGCGGCGGCGAGGGCGGCGCCGTTAGCCAGGTACTGGGATCGGTCCCAGTTCCACAGCAGGGCCGGGTTGTCCGGGGCTACGGGGTCGATGAGCGAGCGGTCGGGCCGGAAGATCTCCTCGGGCCCGGAAAGATCCTCGCCACGCCCGGTGGAGCTCACCCCCCACTGCTCGTAGGCGCCCCACGTGCCTCCGACCATCCAGGCTCCCCCGGGCAGGCGTCCGGCCGTCTCGCGCACTTCCCGCGCCAGCCCTTCGGCGTCCGAGACCTCCAGCAGGTTCACGCCCAGGATGAGAGAACCGGCGCTATTGAAGTGGGTGTGGTTGTCGATGAAGCCGGGGGACACGAAGCGCCCGGCCAGATCCACGACCCGCGTCCCGGGACCCCGGAGGGCCAGCACCTCGTCCGATGTGCCTACCGCATGGATGCGGTTGCCTACCACGCCCACGGCCTCGGCCCAGGGGCGGGCGTCGTCGCCGGTCCAGACCCGGCCGTTGGCCAGGATCAGATCAGCGTGCGGCTGCGCTTCCGGGGCGGCGGGACGACACCCCGGCAGCAGGACGGTGGCGGCCGCCACCAGGAGGGATCCGGCCAGGCGGAGGCGGGCGGGCTTCCGGGCCATGGTGCAACTCCGGTTCGGATCGGCGCGGGAATGGGCCGAGGGGGGGCGAAGAGCGGGGGTCACCTCACCACACTAGGGAGGGCTCGGTGCCGGAGCAAGCGGGCGAGGCGGCCGCGGATCAGGCCGCCCCGCCTCCCGTCTTCGTTCCGCTTCGGCCTCCGCTCCGGACCAGGGCCCCCAGGAGGTCGCGGTTGAGCTGGGCGATGGTCTCGACGCTGATGCCCTTCGGACACACAGTCTGGCACGCGCCGTGGTTCGTGCACGTCCCGAACCCCTCGTCATCGTGCTGGGCCAGCATCTCCACGACGCGCTCACGGCGTTCGGTCTGCCCCTGTGGCAGCCGGGCCAGGTGCGTGATCTTGGCCGCCGTGAACAGCATGGCCGAGGCGTTCGGACACGCGGCCACGCACGCGCCACAGCCGATACAGGCGGCGGCGTCCATGGCGATCTCGGCGTCGTCCCTGCGGATGGGAATGGCGTTGGCTTCCGGGGCGCTGCCCGTACGGACCGAGACGTACCCCCCCGCCTCGATGATGCGGTCGAAGGCGCCACGGTCCACCACCAGATCCCTTATGATGGGAAAGGCCGTGGCCCTCCAGGGCTCGATCCAGATCTCGTCGCCGTCCTCGTACTCACGCATGTGGAGTTGGCAGGTCGTGGTCAGCTCCCACGGTCCGTGGGGCCGGCCGTTCACCACCATGCCGCACGCCCCGCAGATGCCCTCCCGGCAGTCGTGCTCGAAGGCGATCGGCTCCCCGCCCGCCTTCGCGATGCCTTCGTTCACGAGGTCGAGCATCTCGAGGAAGGACTGATGCTCGTCGATGTCCGTCGCCGCGTACGTCTCGAAGCGTCCCCGCGTGGCGGGTCCATCCTGGCGCCACACGTGAAGGGTCAGGTTCATCAGGCGCTCCTCACTTGTAGCTCCGCTGCGAGAGCGGCACGCATTCGAACTCGAGCTCTTCGACGTGACGGGTCGGAGACTCCCCGACCCCGTGGAATTCCCACACGGCCACGTGGGCGAAGTTGTCGTCGTCGCGCTTGGCCTCGCCCTCGTCGGTGACGTGTTCGGAGCGGAAGTGGGCGCCGGCGGACTCGTCACGGGCCAGGGCGTCGTGGCACATCACCTCGGCAAACTCCAGGAAGTCCGCGACGCGGCCGGCTTTCTCCAGGGACTGGTTGAACGTCTCACCGCGTCCCGGGACCCGCACGTCGTTCCAGAACTCCTCCCGCAACCGCGGAATGGCCTCCAGACCGGCTTTCAGGCCTTCGGCGCTCCTCTCCATCCCACAATTGCTCCAGACGACGCGGCCCAGCTCCCTGTGGAACTCGTCCACCGTGCGGGAGCCGTTCACCGCCAGGAGCGTGTCGGTGCGCTCCTTCACCTCCCTGCGCACGTCGGCGAAGGCCGAGTGCTCCGGATCGACCTTGCCCAGGCGCGTGGCACCCAGGTAGTTGCCGACGGTGAGAGGGATCACGAAGTAGCCATCGGCCAGCCCCTGCATGAGGGCGCTGGCCCCGAGACGGTTGGCGCCGTGGTCCGAGAAGTTGGCCTCGCCTATGGCGAAGAGGCCCGGAACCGTCGTCTGCAGGTTGTAGTCCACCCACAGGCCGCCCATGGCATAGTGGGGCGCCGGGTAGATGCGCATGGGCACCTTGTAGGGGTCCTCGCCGGTGATCTTCTCGTACATCTCGAACAGGTTGCCGTAGCGGTCGGCGATGGTCTGCTTCCCGAGGCGCCCGATGGCGTGCTCGAAATCCAGGAACACGCCGTTCTGCCGCCCGCCGACGCCGAAGCCCGCGTCCACCATCTGCTTGGCCCGCCGGGAGGCCAGGTCCCGGGGGACGAGGTTGCCGAAGGCCGGGTACATGCGCTCCAGGTAGTAGTCCCGCTCGCCCTCCGGGATGTCGGAGGCCCCGCGGCGGTCGCCCTCCTTGGCGGGGACCCAGATGCGCCCGTCGTTCCGGAGGGACTCGCTCATGAGGGTGAGCTTGGACTGGTAGTCTCCCGAGGGAGGGATGCAGGTGGGGTGGATCTGGGTGTAGCAGGGGTTGGCGAAGCCGGCACCGCGTTTGTGGGCCCTCCAGGCGGCGGTGACGTTGCACGCCTTGGCGTTGGTGGAAAGGAAGAAGACGTTGGTGTATCCACCCGTTGCCAGGACCACCGCGTCCCCCACGTGGCTCTCCACCTTCCCGCTCACCAGGTCCCGCGTGACGATGCCCCGGGCTACGCCGTCCACCACCACCACGTCCAGCATCTCGTGGCGGGTGTGCATCATCACGGTCCCCGCGGCGACCTGCCGAGCCAACGCCTGGTAGGCCCCCAGCAGAAGTTGCTGGCCGGTCTGGCCCCGAGCGTAGAACGTCCGCGACACCTGCGCGCCACCGAACGAACGGTTGGCCAGATGGCCGTCGTACTCCCGCGCGAACGGCACGCCCTGAGCCACGCACTGGTCGATGATGTTGACGCTCAGCTCGGCCAGGCGGTGGACGTTGGCCTCCCTGGATCGGAAGTCCCCACCCTTCACCGTGTCGTAGAAGAGCCGGTAGACGCTGTCGCCGTCGTTCTGGTAGTTCTTGGCGGCGTTGATGCCGCCCTGGGCGGCGATGGAGTGGGCCCGGCGGGCGGAGTCATGGTACGAGAAGACCTCCACGTTGTAACCCAACTCGCCCATGGACGCCGCGGCGGAAGCCCCCGCGAGGCCCGTGCCCACCATGATGATGTCGTATTTCCGCTTGTTCGCCGGGTTCACCAGCT
>DASWKP010000424.1:0-10146 GCA_036396575.1 Longimicrobiales bacterium
CGGTGCTCACCGAACTTCTGGGACAGGACACTAGCTGGACCTCCCCTCATTCGGGATATTCCGTGGACGCCCCCCGGGGGAGGGACCCCGGGGGCGACCCGAGACCGACGATCCCGGAGCTGGCCGACCATGCGCCGACACCCCCTGCTCGCCCCACTGGCCGTCCTGGCCCTACTCGCCGCGACGTTGCCCATCGCCGTCGCCGCCCAGGGCCGCGGGGCCATGACCTTCACCCGGGCCGACACGTTGCGGGGCTCCGACGGCCCGGGGCGCGCATGGTGGGACGCCACCTTCTACGACCTGAACGTGCGCGTCATGCCCGCCGACAGCTCCCTGGCGGGGTGGAACGCCATCACCTACCGCGTGGTGGCGCCAAGGGACGCCGGCCAGGAAATGCAGATCGACCTCCAACCCCCCCTGGAGATGGACAGCGTCGTCCAGAACGGGCGTGCCCTGGCCTACCGCAGAGACGGCAACGCCTTCTTCGTGGAGGTGGCGGAGCCGCAGCGGGTCGGGGACGTGCGCACCGTGGCGCTCCACTACCACGGCCGACCCCGCGTCGCGGTGCGGCCCCCCTGGGACGGAGGCTACGCATGGGAGACGGACGAGCTGGGCAACCCGTGGGTGTCCACCTCCAACCAGGGCCTGGGGGCGAGCGTGTGGTGGCCCACCAAGGACTTCATGTCCGAGGAGCCCGACAGCCAGCGGATCGCCATCACCGTCCCGGACCCCATGGTGGACGTGTCCAACGGGCGGCTGCGGAGCACCACGCACAACGGAGACGGCACCACCACGTACGAGTGGTTCGTCGCTTCGCCCATCAACAACTACAGCGTCTCGGTGAACGCCGGGTCCTACGTCCACTGGAGGGAGGAGTTCGCCGGCGAGCTGGGCACTCTGACCCTCGACTTCTGGCCCCTGGCGGTCCACGAGGAGGACGCCCGGCGCCAGTGGGCCCAGGTCCGACCCATGATGGAGTGCTTCGAGCACTGGTTCGGCCCGTATCCCTGGTACGAGGACGGCTACAAGCTGGTGGAGGCGCCCTACCTGGGCATGGAGCACCAGAGCGCCGTGACCTACGGCAACGGCTTCGCCAACGGCTATCGGGGCACGGACCTGTCGGAGACCGGCCAGGGCCTCCTGTGGGACTTCATCATCATCCACGAGAGCGCCCACGAGTGGTGGGGCAACAACATCACCGCCGCCGACGGCGCCGATCTGTGGATCCACGAGGGCTTCGCCAACTACAGCGAGAACCTCTACACCGAGTGTCTCACTGGCAGCAAGGACGCCGGTGCCGAGTACGTGATCGGGACCCGGGCCTCCCCCCGCGCGGGCATCCGCAACGACCGGCCCATCGTCGGCCACTACGGCGTCAACGACGAAGGCTCGGCGGACCGGTACTACAAGGGCGGGAACCTGCTCCACACCGTGCGCCAGCTCGTTGACGACGACGCCCGTTGGCGGAACATCCTGCGCGGTCTGAACGAGGACTTCCGGCGTTCCAACGTGACCACGGCCCAGGTGGAGGACTACATCAGCCGGGGCTCCGGCATGGACCTGTCCCGGGTCTTCGACCAGTACCTGCGCACCACCATGGTCCCGGTCTTCGAGTACCGCTTGGAGGGCGAGGTGCTGCGCTACCGGTGGACGAATGTCGTCGAGGGCTTCGACATGCCGGTGCGGGTCACCGTCGAGCCCGGCTCCTTCGCGTGGCTGAGGCCCACGGCGGTGTGGCAGACCGTGGAGGTGGGGTTGACCGCTCCGGAACAGGTGACGGTGGACGACGATTTCTACGTGGAGGTGCGGGCGGGGGGCTGACGAAGAATGGATGATAGCACGATATCCTCGTAGTACAGGAGCCGCCGGCGGCTACGAGAGAGCGGCGTCACAGGATCTGCGTGCCCACGGCAACTCCGTGGCATGCGCTGCCCGCGAGGACGAAGAGGTGCCAGATGGCGTGGGCGTACGGGATGCGGCGGTTGTGGTAGAAGGCGGTGCCGGCCGTGTACGCCAGGCCTCCCGCGAGAAGCAGAGCCAGAGTCGAGGCGGGCACCTGGCGGATCGCCGGCACCGCAGCCACTACCACGAGCCAGCCCATGGCCACGTACGCGGCCGTGGACAGCCTCGAAGACCGTCCCGTGTGGAAGAGCTTGAAGGCGATCCCGGCCAAAGCCAGGCCCCAGGCCACGCCGAAGAGGCTCCAGCCCCAGGCGCCGCCCAGCGACACGAGCGTGAAGGGCGTGTACGTGCCGGCGATGAGGACGTAGATGGCGCAGTGGTCGAGGACCTTGAGGCGCGCCTTGATCGTGGGGTCCCGGGCCATGTGGTAGCAGGTGGACGTGGCGTACAGCAGAATGAGGGCCGCCCCGAACACGGACGTACCGACGATCCGCGTGGCCCCGCCGCTCAGGGATGCCATCACGATGAGGACGGTGGCGCCCGTCAGGCTCGCGGCGAGTCCCACCCCGTGGGTCAGCGCGTTCGCGAACTCCTCGCGACGGCGTCGCGCCTCCACCGCGGGTCCGTCGAGGAGGCGGCCGGGCTTGGCGGAGGGTAGGTCGCCCTCGCCGGGGCCCTCGCCATCGCGTTGCGTGCGCATGAAGTCCGTCCGTTGGATGGGAGACGTGGGTCACCATCTCCGTGGCCACAGGGATTCTGCCCGCAAGGCGGCCAGGAGGCCAGCCCCACCCGCCGGCCTCTTCAGCTCGGCCGCGACCTCGGTCCGGAGGCCCCCGGCGCTTTCAGCGCCACCGCCGGTCCGTAGGCGCTTCCGCCCCCGCTGGGGGGTGGCGAGTCCAGTCCGGTCAGCCGCCGGCCGAACCTCGGCCCCGCCAGAATGACGGCCACGCTCATGTCGGCGGTCACGTTGAGCAGCGTCTTGAAGATGTCGGGGATGGCGTCCACTGCCTCCAGGAGGAGGATCGCCTCGATGGGCGCTCCGGCGGCCAGGTACGCGGGTAGCGAAGCGAAGGCACTGCCTCCCCCGGGCACGCCCAGGGCGGAGAAGCTCAGCACGATCACCGTCAGGACGAAGGCCACGATCTGCTCCGGCGCCATCGGTACGCCGAACACGTAGGCGATGAACAGGAGCTTGAACGGTGCCGAGATGGTCCGGTTCTGCTTGAAGACGGCCACGGCCAGCGGGAGGGCCAACCCCGCTACCCGGTCCGGGAGCCGGAGGGTCATCTCCGCTTCCTCGATGAGGGCCGGAAGGGAGGCGATCGACGAGCGGGTAGCCACCGCCACGACCTGGGGCGGCGCCACGGCCCGGGCGAACTCGCCAAGGGGGCGCCCGCTCAGGAGCGACGTCACCGGGTACAGGACACCCGTATAGGCCAACATCATCAGGGAGACGAGGACCACGAAGGCAAAGGCCACCCCCGCCGTGGTGCCGCCGCCGTCGAGCGCCATCGCCAGCGTGATGGCCAGGACTCCGACGGGTGTGCCCAGGATGATCCAGCGGATGAGGACCAGCAGGCCTTCGGAGAGGGCCAGGATGCCCTGTGTGATGCCGGCTCTGCGCTCCGCGGGTAGGCGGCCGAGGGCCAATCCGAGGGCGAGGGAGAAGAGGAGGATGGGGAGGATGTCCCCGTCAGCCGCCGCCTGGAACAGGTTCGGGGCCAGGATCGTGGGAAGGAAGCCGCTGGCCGCGCCGGTCGCGATGCCGGCGGCCTCCGCCGCCATACCGCCCCCGGCGACGCCCGCCCGGATGGCGTCCACGGCCGCCGGGTCCGGCGAGTAGAGGGCGAGCACCGGGGTCGCCAGAAGCACGGTGAAGAGGGCCCCGCCCGCCAGCATTACCAGGAAGAGGAGCAGTGCGCCACCGCCGATGCGCCCGAATCCGCCGCCGTCGGAGGTGCGGAGTACCGCCGCCAGGATCTGGACCACCACGACCGGCAGAACGGTCATCTGGAGCGCCTGGGCCCAGAGCGTGCCGAGGGGGTCGACGACCGCGGACAGCAGCGAAATAGCGGGGGAGCCCGTAGCGTGCCCGACGGCGCCGAGGCCCAGTCCCGCCACGAGAGCGGCCAGGGACCAGACGGTCAGGGACTTCGGGAAGGTCGTGCGGGGGAGGGTTCCGTTTCGCGGAGGCATGGCCGTCGCCAGGGGCAGACCGATGCGGACACCAGTCGGCGGATCGATTCGCTGAATGGGAACATCATTAGGGGGACTCCGCTACTCCGGGGCAAGACGGCGACTCCCTTGCGCGATAGTGTACCGTACGGTATGGTATGGTACATCGAGACGGTTTCCACCATCTCACAACGACGGATGGAGGACAGGGAAATGAGCGCGAACGGACGGAGGATGAGGCAGGGGTGGCTCCTGCTGGCGGCGGCGCTGGCGCTGTTGGCGGTTCCACGTGGTGTTGCCGCACAGGTCACGCGGGCCGACTCGGCGGCCGTGCTGCTGGAGACGGCCGAGCGCATGGAGGCCCAGGATGACTGGGAGGCGGCCGACGCGATCCTACGCCTGATCGTCGAGCGGTACGGCGACACCCCCGCCGCGGACACGGCTCGGGGGCGCTTGGCGGCTACGCTGGACCGAAGGGAGGCGGGCAGCGGCAGGGTCGAACTCCAGGTGTGGTCGACGACGTTCGGTCTCTGGATGGGCGTGGCCATACCCGTCGCGATGGGAGCCACCACGCCGGAGCCGTACGGGCTGGGGCTCCTCGTCGGGGCACCCGTGGGGTTCTTCGGTGGGCGGGAGTACGCCCGCAGACACGACGTCACCGAAGGCCAGGCCCGGGCCATCACGCTGGGGGGCACGTGGGGTACCTGGCAGGGCTTCGGCTGGGCGCACGTGTTCGATGTCGGGGACGAGGAGGTGTGCTTGGAGCCGGGCCTGTGCTACGAGAACGACAGCGGCGAGGAGGAGGAGTTCGCCGCCATGATCATCGGGGGCCTCGCGGGTGCGGTCACCGGCGCCCTCGTCGCCCGCAAGCCCGTATCAGCGGGGGCCGCCACGTCGGCCAACTTCGGGTCCCTGTGGGGATCCTGGTTCGGCGTGGCCACGGGCGTCCTCATGGACATCGAGGACGACAATCTGCTGGCCATGACCCTCGTGGGTGGAAACGTGGGCCTGATCGTCGGCGCGGTGGGTGGCTCCCGCATGGAGATGAGCCGCGGACGCGCCCGCCTGGTCAGCGCTGCCGGCCTCATCGGGGGCGTGGCGGGCCTGGGCCTGGACCTCCTCATGCAACCCGACGACGAGAAGGTCGCCATCGGCATCCCCTTGATCGGCAGCGTCGTCGGCCTGGGTCTTGGCCTGGCGTCGACCCGGAACCACGACATGCGCCGCGGCGGGTCCGCCGATCTCGGGGACCTGGCCCTGCTGAACGTGCGGGACGGTCGCGTGGGGCTGGGCACACCGATGCCGTTCCCCACTCTCGTCGAAGGCGTCGGGCGTCGGGGCGCTGCCTGGAAGCCCGCTCTGGGCGTTACCTTGCTCCGGGCGAGCTTCTGACGGCGACCGCCGCCGACGTCGCCGGCTTGCGAGAACCCAACATGCCAGACTCCCGCACCGTCCTCACCACAGCCTGCCCCCGGAACTGCTACTCCACCTGCACGATCCGGGTGGAGGTGGAGGACGGTCGCCTGCGCCGCATCCTGCCCCACGAGGGCAACCGCGCCACGGCGGAGGGTCCGTGCCTCAAGGGGCTGTCGTACGTGGAGCGGGTCGCCTCGCCCGACCGCATCCTCCATCCCCTGCGGAGGGGTCCGGCCGGGAGCTTCCATCGCATCTCCTGGGAGGAGGCCCTGGACGAGGTGGCTGGGCAGCTCGCGCGCATCCGGGAGGCGCACGGGCCCCAGGCCGTGCTGTTCTACAAGGCGTCGGGCACCAAGGGGCTGCTCAACTCCGTGGGCCCGGCCTTCTGGCGCATGTTCGGCGGGTACACGGGCACCTACGGCGACCTGTGCTGGCCAGCGGGGCTGGAGGCCACGCGCCTCACGCTGGGTGAGAACAAGGACAGCGCCCCCTGGGACCTGGCCAACGCCCGGCTCATCGTCTTCTGGGGCAAGAACGCCGCCGAGACCAACATCCACCAGATGCCATTCGTCGAAGAGTCGCTCGCGGCCGGCGGGCGCCTGGTGGTGGTGGACCCGCGGCGCACGCAGACGGCGGAGCGGGCCGAGCTTCTGGTCCAGCCCCGGCCGGGGAGCGACGGCGCCCTGGCGCTGGCGCTGGCGCACGTGCTGTTCCGGGACGGCCTGGTGGACGAGGCGTTTCTGCGGGAGCGCGTCCTGGGATGGGAGGCGTACCGTGAGCGGGTGACAGAGCACACGCCCCCGTGGGCCGAGGCCATCACGGGCGTACCGGCGCGCTACATCGAGGATCTGGCCCGCCTGATCGGCACGGTCGGGCCCATGAGCATCTGCGCCGGCTACGGCATGCAGCGCTACACCAACAGCGGCCAGGCGATGCGGGCCATCCTGGCCCTGGTGGTTCTGACCGGGAACGTGGGCAGGCCAGGGGCGGGTTGGCTGTTCGCCAACCTCCAGAGCTCGATCTTCGACGAGGTGAAGGACCCCCTCGCGTTCTACCCGCCCGAGCGGCCCGACGGGGTGGCCCGCATCTCCGTCTCCACGGCCCGCTTGGGGAGGGACATGCTGGCCCAGGCGGATCCTCCCCTGAAGATGGTGTGGGTGGAGCGGGGCAACCCGTGCACGTCGAACCCGGAGACGCCTACCGTGCTGGAGGCGTTCCGGAGCCTCGACTTCCGCGTGGTGGTGGATCAGTTCCTCACGGACACCGCGCGGGAGGCGGACATCGTCCTGCCCGCCAAGACCCTCTTCGAGCAATCCGACGTCATCGGCGCCTACTGGCACCCGTACGTGCAGCTCAAGCAGAAAGTGATGGAGCCGCCCGGAGAGGTGACGCCCGAAAGCGAGATCTACCGGTTGCTGGCCGCGCGGCTCGCGATGCCCGCGGACGAGGTGGACGCCAGGATCCCGGGGCCTGGCGACGGCGAGGTGGATGCGTGGCTGGAGCGCCATCTGGAGCCCTTCGAGGGTCTGAGCCTGGCGCGCCTCCGGGAAGGTCCGGTCATCGCTCCCGGCCACCAGGAGGTCGCCTACTCGGACCTCGTGTTTCGGACGCCTTCCGGGAAGATCGAGCTGCGGTCACGTGAGGCGATGGAGCGGTGGGGCGTGGACGAGCTGCCGGGATGGGCGGAGCCGGTGGAGTGGGTGTCGGGGAGGGAGGACGGCGGCGCCGGGAATGGGCGCTATCCGCTCATGTTCATGACGCCCAACACCAAGAACCGCATCCACTCGCAGTTCGGCAACCTGAAGATGATTCGGGTCCACGACCCGGAGCCTCGCCTGGACCTGAGCCCGGCGGACGCGCTGCCGCGGGGCATCGAGGATGGCGACCGCGTGCGCGTCTTCAACGACCGGGGCGCGCTCGTCGTGAAGTGCCGCCTGGACTTCGGTGTGCGGGCGGGGTGCGTGTCGCTGACCAACGGGTGGTGGGCAACGGACGGAGCTTCGGTGAACATGCTGTCGCACGGCCGGGAGACGGACATGGGGTTCGGCGCCGCGTTCCACGAGAACCGGGTGGAGGTGGAGCGGGCCCGGCAGGCCTCCCCGCGGTGACCACCACGCCCGGACGTTTCCGCGGTGGGGATGCCCCCGACGCGCCCGCTTTCCTCTTCGACATCGACCGCTGCACCGGGTGCAGCGCGTGCGAGCTGGCCTGCTCTACCGAGAACGACCTCGGCTGGGGCGTGAGCTGGCGCCAGGTCGTCACGGTAAACGAGGAGCGGCGCCCTCGAGCGCCCAGCTTCCACCTGTCCCTGGCGTGCAACCACTGCGAGGAGGCTCCCTGCGTCCGGGAGTGCCCGACGCTGGCCCTGGGGAGGGATCCCGTCACGGGGACCGTCCAGGTGGACGAAGGCCGCTGCATCGGCTGCGCGTACTGCGCGTGGGTGTGTCCCTACGACGCGCCGCGCTTCCACGGCGATGCCGGCGTCATGTCCAAGTGCACGATGTGCGACCACCGCCTGGTGGACGGGAGGGAGCCGGCGTGCGTGGAGGCGTGCCCCACGGGGGCGCTGGGGTTCGGGGGAGGGACGATGTCGGAGGGGAGTGCGTATGTCACCAGCGTCCCAGGCTTTCCCGACACGCCGGCCCGGCCCCGCATCCGCTTCCGCCCCCGCCGGGAGGGTGTGCGCCCTCCCGAGAGCACGTGGGAGCTGCCCGAGGACGTGCTGCGTTCCTTCGCGGCGGCACGACCGGCCGAAGGCCGGCGCGCGATCACGCTACGGGGTGAGCTCCCCCTGTGGCTGTTCACGACTCTGGTGTCGATGCTGGCCGGCTGGGTCGTGGCGGCGGCTCTGGGCGGTCCGGCCGTCCGCCCGCTTCCGTTCGCCGTGCTCGCTGCCGCCGCGATGGCGGTCAGCACGCTCCACCTGGGGGTGAAGCGCCGGGCCTGGCGCGCCGTGGCCAACGTCCGCCGGTCGCGCCTGAGCCGGGAGGTGGCGGGTTTCGGGCTGTTCGTCGGGTCGGTGGCGGCGCTTCTCTTCTGGCAGGAGCGCGGTGCCGGCGTGCTGCCCTGGGTCGGGGCGGGGGCCGGCCTGGTGGCGCTGTTCCTGATCGACCGGGTTTACGACCCCGTGCGCGCCGCCGGCGCTCGCCCCATCCACAGCGCGGACGCGCTGCTCACCGGGCCGGCGTTCGCCGCCGTGCTCCTCCAGGCGACGGCGGCCTTCGCGGTGCTGGGTGGGGTGAAGCTGGTGCTCTATGCGCGGCGGTGGTCGGTACGACGAGAGCCGGGCGACGACGCGGGTGAGGGCCGGAACGCGCGCGTGCGTAGGGCGCTCGCCGTGGCGCGGGTGGCCCTGGGCCTCGCCGCCCCCCCGATCCTCTGGCTCCTCTGGCCTCAGGGCCCCGTCCAGGGGTACGCGCTGGCGGCGCTCCTGTTCGTCGCGGGCGAGCTCATCGACCGGGGCGAGCTGTACGCGGAGCTTCGGGCGACCCGGCCTGGTCAGGCCTGAACGCTCATCGAGAAGGCCAGGCGCTGAAGACGGTACGGCGCCTCGCTCGGTATGCCCCTTCCGCGAACACCTGGCCGCACCTTACTTTCCGCTTCTCCCTCCCGGTGAAAGAGGCAGGCACATGAGCGTGGCGGCTACACTCCCTTCCATTATCCAGGGGGGCATGGGAGCGGGGGTGTCCGATTGGACGCTCGCGCGCGCCGTGTCCCGCCTCGGACAGTTGGGGGTCGTGTCCGGCACGGCCCTGGACTCCATCCTGGCCCGCCGCCTTCAGGACGGGGATCCCGGGGGCCACTTCCGCCGAGCCATCGCCGAGTTCCCGGTGCGCTCGGTCGCCGACGAGATCCTCGATCGTTTCTTCCTCCCCAAGGGGAGGGAGGGGCAGCCCTACGTGGCGCTTCCCATGTACAATCAGGTGGTGAAGCCCGTCCGCGAGCAGCTCGCCGTTCTGGCCAACTTCGTGGAGGTCTGGTTGGCCAAGGAGGGCCACGACGGGGTGGTCGGAGTCAACCTCCTCACCAAGATCCAGACGCCCAACCTGTCCTCGCTCTACGGCGCCATCCTCGCCGGCGTCGACGCGGTGCTCATGGGCGCGGGCATCCCCAGGGAGATCCCGGGCGTCCTGGACGGCCTGGCCCGCCACGAGCCCGTGTCCATGACGTTCGATGTCGTGGGGCTCGAACGGGGCGAGAGCGAGCTTCTCGAGTTCGACCCCAGGACGATGTGGGACGGCGAGCCGCCGCCGGTGCGCCGGCCCTACTTCCTGCCCATCGTGGCGTCCAACTCACTGGCCACGATGATGGCCCGCAAGGCCACCGGAGCGGTAAACGGCTTCATCATCGAGGGTCCCACCGCCGGGGGGCACAACGCGCCTCCCCGGGGGCCCGTCCAGTTGAACGAGGAGGGCGAGCCCATCTACGGCGAGCGGGACGTGGTGGACCTCGACAAGCTCAGGGAGCTGGAGTTGCCGTTCTGGATCGCCGGCGGCGCGGGACGGCCGGGGCGGCTCAAGGAGATGCGGGACCGGGGCGCCGCGGGGATCCAGGTGGGGACCCTGTTCGCCTACTGCAGGGAATCGGGCCTGGAGGCCGGGCTCAAGGCCGACATCATCCGGCGCTGCCGCGAGGGGACCATCCACGTGAAGA
>DASWKP010000425.1:0-5874 GCA_036396575.1 Longimicrobiales bacterium
CGGGCAGAACCAGCAGGAGTGCCGTGGCGAGGCTCGCGGCCAGGATTCCCGCCCGGGCTCCACCGTTCATCGTGCGTTGTCCAGCGATCATCTCGTCACCTCGCCTTTCGCCTGCGGTTTGACCGGCCTTGGCCGACCCGATGGGTTCCTGCCTGGAGAACACGTGGCGGTGGAGGGGGTTGCTTCGACGTTGACCCCGACGCGACCGATCCCGATGATTCGTCTGGCTCGTCGGGCCCTGACGGTGGTCCGAAGAGCAAGATCCCTGCCGTTCACCCAAGAGAGGGCTCACGCGTGAGATTCGCCAGTCACTACGACGTACGCCCACGGCGGCGGCTCCTTTCCCTGCTTGCCGCGCTCGGAGCGCTGGGGGGCTGCTTCGAGCCCGAAGCGGTGCAGCCTCCGCTTGCGCTGGCTCGAGTGGATTCCGTGCCGTCGCCCGCTGGCGAGGGCAGCGAGGTACCCCATCTGTCCTCGTCCGAGGACGGGGTTCTCCTGAGCTGGCTCCAGAGCACCGATGAACCACGCACATACCGCCTCCTGGTCGCTTCGTTCCACGGCGGCGGCTGGTCCGAGCCGGCCCCCGTGGTGGAGGGTGACCGCTTCTTCGTCAACTGGGCGGACTTTCCATCCGTGGTGACGCTCGGGGATCGTTGGCTTGCACACTGGCTGGAGCGAGGAGGTGGCGGGACGTATGACTACGGGGTGCGTGTGTCCCACTCCGACGACCGTGGACGGACGTGGAGCGAGCCGTGGACACCGCACGAGGACGGCACGCCCACGGAGCACGGGTTCGTGAGCCTCTTCCCCATGGGCGCGGGAGCGGCGGGCCTGGTCTGGCTGGACGGGCGCGAGACCGGCGAGGGGCACGACGGCAGCCACGCGGGGGCGATGACCCTCCGCTACCGGGGTGTGGACGCCCACGGGACCCCCGGGGCGGAGGAGCTCGTGGATGGGCGCATCTGCGACTGTTGCCAGACCGACGTCGCGGTGACCGGGCGGGGGCCGGTGGCGGTCTACCGGGACCGGACCGAGGACGAGATCCGGGACATCTACGTGACGCGGCGTGTGGACGGCGCGTGGACGGAAGGGCGCCCCGTGCACCGGGACGGCTGGGAGACGCCGTACTGCCCGGTCAACGGCCCCGCGATCGACGCCCGGGGCGACCGGGTGGTGGTGGCGTGGTTCACGGGGGCCCTGGAGCGCCCCCGGGTGAAGGTGGCCTTCTCGGGGGACGCCGGGGCCTCGTTCGCGGAGGCGACGGTCGTGGACGACGGCAACCCCACGGGGCGTGTAGACGTGGTGCTTCTCGATGACGGCAGCGCGGCGGTGTCCTGGCTGGAGCGAACGGAGAGCGGAGGGGAGGGTGCCGAAATCCGGGTCCGGAGGGTCGGCCCCGGAGGCGCCGCGGGCCGCTCGTCCACGGTGGCGACGTCCAACGCCGGCAGGCCCAGCGGCTTCCCCCGGATGGTCTCGCTGGCGGGAGGCGACCTCCTATTGGCGTGGACCGACTCGCGGGGCGAATCGCCCCACGTCCGGGTGGCCGTGGCGGAGCTGGCTCCGTGGTGAAGCGTCGCCTCCTGACGCTGGTGGCCCTGGCTGGCGCCGCCTGCTCGCCTCTGGGCGACCGCGCGGGAGGGCCGCCCCGGCCCGGAGCGCCGCTTCCGGCCTTCGGCGCTCCCCCCCTCGCCCCGGTGGGCGCGGCTCAGGGGGACACCGTGTTTCTTTCCTCCTACCGAGGGAGCCCCGTCGTGGTCAACCTGTGGGCGACGTGGTGCGCTCCCTGCCGAAGAGAGACCCCCCATCTCCAGGACACCTGGGAGCGATTCCGGGGTCAGGGTCTGAAGATGGTGGGCATCACGGTGGACACCAGGAGCGCCCGTGAGCCCGCCCTGGATTTCCTCGAGGAGATGGGCGTGACGTACGATCAGCTCCACGATCCCTCCCAGGTGGTCCTGGACGTCTTCCAGGTGCTCGGCCTGCCCTCCACCTACGTGGCGGACGCTGAGGGCATCATCCGTTTCGCACGCATCGGACCCGTCTTCGAAGGCGATGCGGAGTTCGAGGCGGTCCTGAGGGAGCTCCTGGCCGAGGCCGAGGCCTCCGAGCCGGTCGCGGGCGAGCCGTTGGACGACTCCGGGGGTGGCCGTCCGTGACGCACACCCTGGCGAGCGTCGCGACACCCGTGGGCGTGGTGGATCTGGCCGTGGCCAGGCAGAACGCGGAGAGGGTGGTGGGCTACTGCCGGGAGCACGGCCTGACCTGGCGGCCCCACGTCAAGACACACAAGTCCCGAGACGTGGCCGCCCTCCAGCTCGCCGCCGGGGCTCGGGGGCTCACCGTGGCGACGCCCCACGAGGCCGAGGTCATGGCCACGGTGTGCGACGACCTCCTGCTGGCCTACCCTCCCGTCGGCGCGGACAAGCTGGCCCGCATCATGGCTCTCCCCGGGTCGGTCCGCCTTACCGTCGCCCTGGACTCCGTTCCCGTCCTCGAAGGCCTGGCCGCCGCGTCCCGGGCCGAGGGCCGCACGACGGGCGTCCTGGTTGAAGTCGATGCGGGACTCCGCCGCGTGGGGGTCCAGTCCGCGGGAGAGGCCGTGGAGCTGGGCCAGCGCGTCCGGGAGCTCGGCGGCGTGGAGTACCGGGGCATCATGTTCTACCCGGGTCACATCCGCGGTCCGATCGACGACCAGGACGCCGACCTGGCTCGCCTCGCCGACTGGCTCGCGGCCCTCCGCGAGTCTCTGGAGGGGCAGGGCCTGGCACCCGACGTGGTCAGCGGCGGCTCCACTCCGACCCTGTGGCGGACGCACGAGGTGCCGGGGGTGACCGAGGTGCGGGCCGGGACCGCCATCTTCAACGACCGGGAGCAGATCGCCGTGGGCTCGGCCGCGGCGGGTGATCTGGCGTACTCCGTGCTGGCCACTGTGGTGAGCACGGCCGTTCCCGGTCAGGCCGTGGTGGACGCGGGCTCCAAGGCCCTGGCGAAGGAGGAGCGCGGCGGGGAGGGCTTCGGTTCTCTCCTGGAACGCCCCGGGATCCGGGTGAGGGCCCTCTCCGAGGAGCACGGGATCCTCGACCTGAGCGGGACGGACTGGCGGCCCCGCATCGGTGAGCGGGTGCGCATCGTTCCCAACCACGTGTGCGTGTCCGTGAACCTGCAGGACCACGTGCTGGTGGTGGACGACGGGGACGGACGGCTCTGGCCCCTGGAGGGACGCGGGCGTGGGCCGTTCGCGCCGTCTCCCGTGGCCGCCGCGGGGGCGGTTCCGTGAGCCGTCGCATCCTGGTGGCGTCCGACGGCTCCGCCGAGTCGCTGGGGGCTCTCCGGCTCGCTCGCGAGCTTCACGAGCGGGATGGCGGGGAGGTGGAGGTGCTGGCCGTGGTGGAGCCTCTGCCGGTCTTCGACACGGGCTTCATGGTGGCGCTGCCCGAGGCGGAGCTCCTGGTGCATCGGCGGGAGGACATGAGGTCCGCGCTGCTCGACGTGGTGCGCGACCTGGGCGAGGGCGCGCGAAACTGGGAGGTCACGGTGGCGACCGGAGTGGCCGCGGCCAGCATCGCCGAACGGGCGCGGGTCCGGCGCGCGGACCTGGTCGTGGCGGGGCTCGGCCGCCACGGCGCTATAGACCGCTTTTTCGGGACCGAGACCGTGCTCCAGCTCCTGCACCTGGTGCACGCCCCCGTCCTCGCCGTGCCCGAGTCGGCGTCCCGACTGCCGTCGGTGGCCGTGGTCGCCGTGGACTTTTCCAGCTTCGGCGGCCGGGCGGCCCGGGCCGGAGTGGACCTCGTGGGACCGGACGCCCCCGTGCACCTGGTCCACGTGCTCACCGGCTCGGAGCGGGTCCCCGAGGAGTCGGGGGATTGGCGCGGGCCGTTCGAGGCGGACGCGCGTGGACGGCTGGCCGCGCTCGCCGAGGAGTTGGGCCTCGGGGACGACCGGACGACGGTCCATCTCGTGGAGGGAGACCCCGCCGGCGAGGTTCTCGCCGTGGCCCGGGCCGTGGGCGCCGACCTCGTCGTGGCCGGAAGTCACGGACACTCCTTCATGGGCCGTCTCCTGGCGGGGAGCGTGTCCACGCGGCTCGTCCGCTCAGCCGACGTGCCCGTTCTGGTGGTTCCGCCCGTCGGCGCTCCCGACGACTCGGGTCAGGTGGGATCGGGCTCCGGCGCTTCGGAGGCCGGGCACGCCCCGGGCTGGAGCCAGGTGCTGGAGGACTTCAGCGCCCGCCACGCGGGACGGGCCGTCGATCTCGACGTGGGAGGGCCGGCCTGGCGGGGACGCTACTCGGGGCGGGACCTGCCCCTCATGGGGGTACATTACGACGCCAGGGCGCACCGGGTGGAGATCATGCTCGGTGAGCACGGCGCGCGCGCGCCCCACATCACCCACTGTGTGCCCGGCGCCTGCGGGGCTCGGCTGGTGGCCGCCGCGGAAGAGGGCGCCGAGTCACTGGAGATCGAGATCTCCGAGGGGCAGGTGACCGTGACCCTGAAACCATCGCCGGCGTCCCGCCGCGCCCCTGCCAGGGAGGACTGAGCGTCCGTGGAGCGTCTGCGTCTCAAACGAGTCGAGGAGCTGCTTGCCGCCGCCCGCGACGTCCGCGTCCTCGTGGTGGGCGACCTCATGCTGGACCGCTACATCTCCGGGTCGGTGAGTCGGATCTCGCCGGAGGCGCCGGTTCCCGTCGTTCGCGTGGAAGAAGAGACCGTCGCGATGGGCGGGGCCGCCAACGTGGCGTCAAACGTGGTGGCGCTCGGCGCCGCGTGTGACATCGTGGGGTGCACCGGGGACGACGACGACGGCCGCCGGCTCCGCGAGGCACTCGACGTGGCCGGCGTTCGCACGCGGGGGATCGTGTCCACGCGGGAGCGGCCCACCACGGTGAAGACCCGGGTTCTGGCGCGCCGCCAGCAGGTGGTGCGAGTGGACCGGGAGCAGGACGGGGATGTGGAAGACGCTCTGGCCGCTGCCCTGGCCGGAGCGATCCACGAGCTTGCGTCGGAGTGCCACGTCGTGGCGGTGGAGGACTACAACAAGGGCGTTCTGGTGCCCAGGGTGATCGACGCCGCCCTGGGACGGGACGGCGCCCACCAACTTCCCACGGTCGTGGATCCCAAGCGCCTCCGGTTCTTCGGCTTCGGCGGGTGCTCCGTCTTCAAGCCCAACGCGCTGGAGTTGGCGGACGCCCTGGGCGAGGGCCTCCAGCCGGAGGAATCCCGTTGGATGTCGGAGACCCGCGGCCGGTTGATGTGCGACAACCTCCTCTTGACCATGGGGGAAAGCGGCATGGCCCTGCAGACCGCCGACGCGGAGTATGTGCGCATCCCGGCGGTCGCCCGGTCCGTGTACGACGTCTCCGGTGCTGGGGACACGGTGACGGCCGTGACCGCGGTCTGCCTTGCGGCGGGCGCCACGATGGCCGAGGCTGCCATCCTCGCGAACCACGCCGCCGCCATCGAGGTGGGCAAGGCCGGCGTCGCCACAGTCTCGCCGGAGGAGATCCTCCTCCAGTACCGAACCCACAAGCGCGCCTGAACGCCCGCGGAGAACCCCATGAGCGATCTGAAGCCCATTCACTCGGACGCGGCTCCGGCCGCCATCGGACCCTATTCCCAGGCCATGGTGGTCGACGGTTGGGTCTTCTGTTCTGGACAGATTCCTCTCGACCCCGAAACCATGGAGCCGGTGGACGGTGACATCCAGGCCAAGACGGACCGGGTCCTGCGCAATCTGGCCGCAGTGCTGGAGGCGGCCGGCACATCCCTGTCGCGGGTGGTGAAAACGACCGTGTTCCTGTCGGACATGAACGACTTCGCGGCCATGAACGAGGTCTACGCCCGGCACTTCGGGGAGCACCGCCCCGCTCGG
>DASWKP010000426.1:0-5069 GCA_036396575.1 Longimicrobiales bacterium
GCTCATGCCGCATCCGCCGCAGTTGGTGTTCCCCGGCCGGAGCAGGCACTCCTCGCTGCAGGGAATCCCCTCCAGGGCCGCCGCGCCGCCGGCGTGACCCAGGTTGGCGTATCCCGCCGGACCCGCGCTCATACCGGCACCCCCCCGATGGCGTTGATGCCCATCCACACGGGACTCGCCACTCCGGTCTTGAGCGTCAGGTCGTCCACGATCTCATGGACCATGACCGGAGTGACGTCGCCTCCGCCCACCCCGGTGAGGTAGTCCTGGACGAGCAGGTCGTCCCTGTGGCCCTGGAAGGCCGCCCGCACGTCCTGCCAGAAGATGCCCCCCATGCCCGCCGCGTGGTTCCGGTCCAGGACCGCGATCTTCTCCGCCGAGGCGCATGCGGCCCGGATCTCCGCCGCCGGGAAGGGCCGGAACATCTTGAGCTTGATCAGGCCCAGCTTCTCGCCGGCCGCCCGGCGGGCCCGAACCACCTCCCGGGCCGTGGTGGCGATGGTCCCGGAAGCGATTAGGATGCGCTCGGCGTCCTCGACCTCGAAAGTCTGCACGCCCGCCCCCGGATCGCGGCCGAAGATCTCGGCGAACTCGGAGCGCGCCTCCTCCCAGACCCCGGGAACCCGAGCCATGGCCTCGTCGATCTCCAGCTTCAGAGTCATCACCCCGTCGGGCCACACCAGCCCACCCAGCGTCTTGGGGTCATCCGTGCGCAAGCGGTGAGGCAGGTCCAGCTCGGGCAGGAAGCGATCCACCAGCTCCTGCTCCGGGAGGTCAGTCTCGCCCAGCGTGTGGGACAGAATGAAGGCGTCCATGCACACCATGGCCGGCAGCAGGATCCTGGGATCCTCGGCCACCCGGAAGGCCATGAGCGTGCTGTCCAGGATCTCCTGGTTGTGCTCGCAATAGAGCTGGATCCAGGGGAAGTCCCTCAGCATGAGCGTGTCGCTCTGGTCGGCCCAGATGTTCCAGGGCGGACCCAGGGTACGGTTCACCGCCGGCATGACGATGGGCAGCCGATAGAAGCCCGCCACCATGATGTTCTCCACCATGTAGGCCAGGCCGTTGGAGGAACTGGCGGTGAAGGACCGAGCCCCGGCCAGGGACGCCCCCATCGACACCGCCATGGCGCTGTGCTCGCTCTCCACGGGGATCACCCGTCCCTTGGTGAAGGGGAACTTCGCCACGAACTCCACGATCTCGGTCTGGGGCGTGATGGGGTAGATCCCGCACGCCGCTCCCCGGGCGTTCCGGTTCGCCTCCCCCGCCACGCTCAGGGCGTACCCGGCCGCGTGGTTTCCTGTGACGAGGTCGACGGACATGTGCGCTCCTCTCCTGGCGTCGGCTCTACAACTGGCTCATGAAGATGACGTTCCGCGGACACTCGGTGACGCAGATCCCGCATCCCTTGCAATGGGCGTAGTCGAACACCAGGTCGTGGCCCACGCGCTTGAGCACGCCCTCGGGACAGTACGTCACGCAGATGTCGCACTCGTTGCACACGCCGCACGACAGGCACCGGCGCGCCTCCGAGGGGTCGGTCAGCCCCGAGTGGATCTCCTCGAACGTCGTGCGCCGCGTGCCCAGGTCGAGGCTCGGGCTCTCCGTGGCCGGCGTGCGCTCGAACAGGTGCATGCGGAGCGCGTCGGCGCGGATGACCTCGTCCTTCCAGACGTGCACGTCCCGCCTGCGCTCGGCGTGCTCGTCCACCTGGAGGTCCGTCCCGGCGAAAGCGTTGTGGATGTGGAAGGCGGTGCGGCGTCCGCTGCCGATGGCGCCGGCCACCGTGCCGTCGTTGGTGGCCAGGTCGCCCACCGCGTAGACGGGCTTCTCCAGCAGTCCCAGGAGCTCCGCGCCTTCCCGCACCTCGGTGCCTTCGGGAAAGACGCTCAGGTCCGGCGACTGTCCCAACGCGAGGATCAGGCGATCGCACGGCAGGTCGAAGTCCGAGCCTTCCACGTCCACCGGACGGCGGCGTCCGCTCTCGTCGGGCGCGCCCAGCTCCATGCGCCGGCAGGTGAGGACGTACGTCTCCGGGCCCCCGTTGCCCCGGGCCGACGTCGTCAGTCCCAGAGGCTGGGTCAGGAAGTCCATGACGACGCCCTCCTCGAGGGCCTCATCGATCTCCTCGGCGATGGCGGGCATCTCGTTGCGGGTGCGTCGGTACACCACGCGAACGCCAGCGGCGCCGAGGCGCAGCGCCGTGCGGGCGGCGTCCATGGCGGTGTTGCCGCCTCCCACGACGACGACCTCCTCGCCGTCCACGCGCACGCCTCCCTGGCGTGCTTCGTCCAGGAAGACGATGCCCTGCTCCACACCCGCCGCATCTCCGACGCCCAGGCGTAGGTCGCGGAGTTGCTGGAGCCCGGTGGCCACCAGGACCGCGTCGTGCTTGCGGGCCAGGTCGAGGAGCGCGGAGCGACCCACGAGGTGACCCGTCACCATGACCACGCCGAGGCCGACGATCCGGTCCAGCTCCTTGTCCAACACGGCCTTGGGCAGGCGGAAGTCCGGGATGCCCGTGCGCAGGAGGCCACCGATCTGGGGATCCGACTCGTAGACGGTCACCTGGTAGCCGAAGCGGGCCAGGTGGTAGGCCGCCGACAGCCCCGCGGGCCCCGAGCCCACGACGGCCACCGATTCTCCTCGCTCCGCCAGGCGGGCCACGGTGGCGTTGCCTCTGTCCGCGGCGAAGCGCTCCAGCTCCCGGACGTTCACCGCGCCGTCCAGTTGGACTCGATTGCACGAGGCCATGCACGGCGCCGGGCACACCCGGCCGCACACCCCCGGGAAGGGGGTCGTCTCCAGCAGGATGCCCAGCGCGTCGTCGGTGCGCTCCTCGGCCAGGGCACGGAGGAAGCCCTGGACATCGTTGCCCGCCGGACACACGTGGTTGCACGGGGGAACGTACTGCTGGCGCTTGGGCTGCTCGCTGGCCCACTGGCCCGTCACGATCCGTGGCAGGTCCCCTCCCTGGCCCGCCACGAAGCTCGCCCCCAGATCCTGGTGGATACCCGGGGCGCGCCCTCCCCCGAGGGTGGCAGGCTCCGCCAGGCCTTCCGGCACCAGGATCGCGAGGGCCTCGTAGGCCGCCCGCGCCGCGGTGACGTTGCCGCCCCCGAAGCCGAGCCGATCCAGAGCCGCCAGGACATCGTCCAGGGGATAGCCCAGCATACGGGCCACCGCCCCGGCGAGGGCCGTGTTGACGATGGGCACCGTGCGCGTCCCGAGGTTGTTGTCCCGGGCGATGCGCGTGGCGTCCACGACGGCCAGGCGGTTCTCCGGAAAGCGCCCCGACACATCGGCGAGAGAAGCCGGGGAGTTGAGCAGGACCCAGCCCCCGCGCCTCAGGCCCGCGACGATGGACGGGCTGATCAGGGTCGGGTCCAGGACCACGACGTGGTCCGGTTCGTAGATCAGGTTGCGGTCACTGATCGGCTCGCGGTCGAACCGGCAGAATGCCTGGACCGGCGCCCCGGAACGTTCAGCGGCGTAAAGGCCGAACGCCTGGACCGAGTCACCTTTGAGAAATCGGGCCGTTGCGATCAGTTTGGCGAGGGTAACACCGCCCTGTCCGCCACGACCGTGGATCCGGATCTCGACCATCTGGGTCTTCTGCGTGCGAGTAGACGCCTGGAAGCGTGACCTCAGCCCCGAACAAAGCTACGGAAACGGGGGGTCACAGGGGGTGGGGAAAGTCCCTCCACAGGGCGTGGGGGAGCCTCCTACCGGGTGCGCCTACTCGTCCAGGACCCCTTCATAGAGGGGGTTGACGACCAGGGTGTCCTCCTCGAAGACCTTCCGGTCCCAGGGAAAGATGATGATCTGGTCCGTCTCGAGGGCAAAGTAGTCCGGCTTGTAGCCCATGGGCCGGACGAAACAGGTGGCCGTGCGAAGCTCCGCGGGCTCCAGGTCCCGCACGGCGGCCACCGCCAGGCGGAGCGTCTCTCCGGAGGTCGAGATCTCGTCCACCAGCAGCACTCGCTTGCCCCGGGCCTGGGGCGGCGCGGCGGACAGGATCTCGGGGCGCAACCGCACCTGCTGGCTTCCGTCCCAGCGGGAGATGCGCATGGAGTAGAAGTCCAGGCGCAGGATCGAGGCGATGACGGCCCCGGGAATGACTCCCGCGCGGGCCACGCCAACCACGATCTGGGGCTCGTAATCGCGGGCCACCCGCATGGCCAGAGCGCGTGACAACTCGCCGAAGACTTCCCACGAGAGGTCCATGTACCGATCGGCGCTGGGACGCTCGCCTTCCGGGAAGGGGCGCATGACGGCTCCGATGTCCCCGCTGGAGTGTGAAGAGGTCACGTTTGAAAGCTAGACCTCCCCCGGGGGCTCCGCAAACTTCTCCCCGGCGCAGGCGGGACGTAACGGCGTCCCTTGACCCTCCGGCACGGCGACACGACTCTCCCACCTTCACGTGACCTTACTCGGTGAGGGACATGTCATCGGACCAGGAACGCGCCGACCGGATCCTCGATGAGGCCATCCAGGCCTCGGGCGCCCGCGACCCCCGGGAGTTCTACCGGGAGCGGCTCCGCGAGCTGAAACAGACCGATGTGACCGCCTACGATCGGGCGGTGGCCCACTACAGAGATGTCCTCGTCCCGGGCGTGGCCAGGGGAGACCTGGAGCCGCTGACCGCCTGGACGGAGTACGGCCGGACGTTGGCGGAGCTCGAGGCTCCCGGGCGCACCGTGGTCATCGACGGCACCGGGCGCGCCCGGCCGTACGAGCCTCCGGCGGACCGGGACGCCCTGATCCTCCACCTGCCCGACGAGGCCCGGCATCTGGCCAGGGTCGTGTCGCTGCCGCCCGAGCTGACCACGGCGCAGCGGGCCAGCTACGACTGGCTGGCAGTGGGGAAACAGACGCAGAGGGAGTGACCCATGAACACCGAAGACCGACTTCCCGCACCGAAGAACATGTCGTGGGCCCCACGGCCGGGGTGGGCCACCGTGCGCCTCATCGGGACCTGCGCGGACCGGAGCCTCCGGCGGGGTCAGGTGGTGATGCACTCGCCCAGCGAGGAGTACGACATCCCCGGACAGGACGAGGGCCTGCCG
>DASWKP010000427.1:0-8358 GCA_036396575.1 Longimicrobiales bacterium
CGGGGGACACCAATACCCTCTCCTCCACCCCGCACTCCCGGGCCAGGGCCAACAGCCCCTCTCGCTCATCCTCCCGCATGACGGCGTGCTGGAGGTAGAGCTTCACTCCCGGGAGCTTTCCCGAGGCGAAGTCGGCGAAGCCGCGGATGGTGAGATCGATGCGCTTTCGGGGCTGGGGGCGGTTGGCGTTCAGCACCACGAAGCCGTCCTGCCACGACGAGTCGTCGGGAAAGAAACGGGCGCGGCCGGCCCGGCGCTCATCCCCGGAGAGGGGCCCGAACGTGCTCAGGTCCACCCCGTGGGGGACCACCTCCAGGGGCGGGAGCCGGAAGCCCTCGCTACGGGCGGCCAGCCGTTCTCCGGCCCCGGCCACCTCGTCCCGGCCGAAGCGGGTGTAGAGGACGGCGCGGTCGGTGCGGCCCAGGACGGCCACGGCGCGCTCGTCCCGGATGAAGCCGTCCACCGGGCTGTAGGTCACCACGGCCGCAGCGCGCCGGAAGTCATCCAGGACGTCCTCGTAGGCGTCCAGGACCCACAGGTCGTTCAGGAGGAAGACGACGGCCGGGCGGTGCTCCCTCACGAACGCCCTGGCCTGGAACGCCCCGAAGACGTCGCCGCCCCGGAGGTTGCACGGATGGACCGTTACGCCCCCCTCAGTCGCTACGGGCCGCTTGTTGCCGATGCCGATCCAGTGAGCGTCGAATTCTCCCGCGACGCCCTCCATGATGCGCCGCATGACGCGGGTGAGCCCTGTCCGCGGGACGCAGTAACCCACGGACAGGACCTTCACCCGCACCAGAGGCCCGCCGTCACGCCGGGGCGTTCACCGGTGTCCAGAGACCCCCGAACTGCCGCACTGAGGCCGCCAGGACGACCGAGTGGGAGAGGGAGTAGTCCTCGATGCCCGGCTGCGGCTCGCCCAGGATGGCCAGGAGGCCGTAGACGAACCACCCGCCGGCGGCGCTCCCGGCGTGCTCCGCCACCTGCTCCGCCGCCGTGAGCCGCGTGCCGCCGCCGTTGGCGGCGATGAAGGTGGCCAGGTCGCCCGTGGGCAGTTTGCTGTAGGCCAGGTTGTTGGTGACCAGGATCAGGATGTAGCCGTTGTCGCCCGCGTACTTGGCGATCTCCGGCGGCACCGCCGACGACGAGTTGCTGGCCACGTTGGCGACGATGCTCATGTCGGCCCGGGAGAACACCACGAACCAGTAGACGGAGTTGTCCGTGGTGCCAGGCCACTGGACGTACTCGTTGCCGTGGGTGATCCAGGCGCCGCCGCTCCGGCCGGCGGCGACGATGGTCACCTGCATGACGTCCTGGGAACTCGCATCGCTCATGCCTCACCTCCTCTTGAGTAGTAGGTATCCGCGCGAACGGAGGGGGGGGCTGCTGTCTGCGACAGGCGGCCAAGGGTATGCCCCGGCCGCCCGAGGCACAAGCTCGGCCCCGCCGTGGGTGGCCCCGCCGTGGGGCTCCTCACGGCCCAGCTCGTCACCGGAGAGGAGCCCGCGTTCGACCCTCGCATGTTCCGTCTGTCCCGCTTCGCGGAGGGCGACCCCGTGCGGGGGAGGTACGAGTACAGCATTACCGGGTGAGTCCCGCACCTACTCTGAGCCCAGCGCCGCCACCGGGTCCACCCGCCCGGCGCGCCGGGCGGGGGCCCAGGACGCCAGGAGAGCGGCGGACAGGAGCGTCCCGGCCCCGAAGGCCAGGGTGGCGAGGTCCGTGGGGGCCACCCCGAAGAGCAGACTTCCCAGGAGCCGGCCCAGAGCCAGAGAGCCCAGCACGCCCACCGCCAGGCCCACCGCCGCCGTGGTGAGGCCCTCCCGCACCACGGAGCGCACCAGGCGGCGGCGGTCGGCTCCCAGGGCCAGGCGTACGCCCATCTCCCGCGTCCGCTGGCTCACGGAAAAGGCCATGGCGGCGAAGACTCCCACCCCCGCGATGACCATGGACAGCACGGCGAGTAGCCCGACGAGCCGTGCGTTGAGGCGCGCATCCCCCAGGGACGCGCGGCGGGCGTCTGTCAGGGAGGTGATTCCCTCCACCGGCTGGTCCGGCTCCACGCGGCGGACGGCGGCGGCGGCGCGGGCGCCGATGTCCCCGGGATCGCCCCGCCCGCGGACCATAAGGGCGCTCCCCCAGGCCTCCTGGAGATGGGGCACGTAGATGGCGGGAAAGGTCCGGGTCCCGCGCTCGTCATCCAGGACGTCCGGCATGACCCCGACGATGGTGCGCTCATCGCCCGAGACGCCGGCGAAGTCGACCACGTCCCCCGTCCAGGCCACCTGGTGGCCTACGGGATCTCTGCCGGCCAGGTACGTTTGGGCGAAGGCCTCATTCACCACCGCCACCAGGGGCGCCGACGCGTCGTCGCCCGAGGCCAGGTCGCGCCCCGCCACGGGCTCGACGCCCAGGGTCCGGAAGAACCCATCGGAGACGGTGCGGAAGTCGGCCCGCTGCGGCTCCCGGCCCGGTTCGGCTTCGGCGCCGTCCAGCAGGAAGTCGAAGCGGAAGGGGAGGACGGCGCTCCCCACCCGGAACGGCAGGACGTTGGTGATGGCGGCCCGCTCCACGCCCGGCTCGGCCTCGACCGCGGCCACCATCTCCAGGTAGTCGTCCCGGATCTCCTCCCGGGAGCGACCGTTGTATACGGCGGAGAGGTCCATGCCTACCACTCCGGTGACGTCCATCCCGCGGTCGATGGACTGGAGGCTGACCAGGCTGCGCGCCAGGAGTCCGGCCCCGAACACCAGCACCATGGAGGCGGCGATCTGGGTGGCCACGAGAGCCCGCTGGGCACGCCTGGCGCCAACGCCCACGACCCCTCGGCCGGGGGAGCGGAGGAGCGGGCGCCCCGCGCCTCCGGGAAGGCGAGGCAGGAAGGAAAGAACGAGGGCCGCGGCCAGAGCCAGGGCGAAGGCGAGCACGACGGTGGTGGCGCCGATGCGGATTTCCGTGGCCCGGATGGTCAGGCGGGACAGGTACGCCACCATCATGGGCCGGGCCAGAACCGCGAGCCCGATGCCCAGCGAGGCTGCGAGCACCCCCAGGAGCAGGTTCTCCGCCAGGAGGCGCGTCCGGAGCGCCCCCGCTCCGGCGCCCAGAGCTGCCCGGAGAGACAGCTCTCCAGCGAGGCGCGTCGAGCGGACCAGCACCAGGTTGGTCACGTTCGCCATGGCCACCAACAGTACGCAGCCCGCGGTAGCGAGGACGATGAGGAGGATGGTGCGCGCGCGGCGCGTGAGCTGGTCCGCGAGGGTTGTGATCTCCACCGCATAGCCCAGGGACGCGTCGTATGCCTCGGGATAATCCCGGCTCAACTGCTGGAATACGGTCTGGACCTGGGTCCTGGCGTCCTCCAAAGTGGCCGGGGCTTCCAGGCGGGCGAAGACCTCCGTCATGCGGTGCGTCCACCCGTGGACCATCGCGGCGCTCGCATGGTGCGGGCTGGTGGCCACGTTGACGAAGAGGTCGGTACGCTCGGGATAGGGCGGATGGCGTTCGGACACCCCCACGATGGTCACAGTTCGGCCGTTCAACCGCAGCGTGCTTCCCAGGGCCTCCGGGTCGGCCCCGTACACCGAGTGCCAGTACTCGTGGGTGAGGACGGCCACGGGCGCCGACGCCTCGCCGTCGTCGCCCGGACCCAGAAGGCGGCCGAGCACGGGCTCCAGGCCCAGGACCCGGAAGTAGTTGCCCGTGACGATGCCCACGTGCATCTGTCGGGGCTGGTCGAGCCCCAGAGCCGTCATGCGCATGGCCGAGAACTCGGCCACGCCCTGGAAGGCGTCCACGTTGTCCCGGTAGACCTGGATCTCGGGCACCGAGAACAGGGCGTTCTCCACCCCTGCCCGGGGGGCGGCCTGCCGCAGATACACCAGCCGGGACCCGTCGGCGTGGGGCAGGGGTGCCAGCAGGACCCCCCCGACCGCCGCCACTGCCAGGGCCACGGATGCGATGCCCAGGGCGAGCGTCACCACGACGCCCAGGGCGAAGGACGGCCTCCGGGCGAGAGAGCGGATCACCTGCTCAATCATGTCCCTTCCTCCTTCACGAATGACGATCCAAAGGCCTCCAGCGCTCCGTCCCAGAACGCTGCCACGTACGCCCGTAGCGGCTCGAAGCCCTCGGGCCGCACGTGGTAGATGCGGCGCCTCCCCCGCTTCTCCACCGACACGAGCCCCGCCTCGCGCAGGACCCGCAGGTGCTGGGACACTGCCGGCTGCGTGACCGGGAGCCGGCCGGCGATCGTCCCCACGCCCGTGGGCTCCTGCCGGATCATCCCGAAAATCCGGCGGCGCGTGGGGTCGCCCAGGGCGTCGAAGATGGTGTCGTGGCTCACGATATATAAGTAAGTACTTATGTATCGGCGCGCAAGGATCTCCCTCCGCTCCCTCGCGGCCGGGGTCTTGACACCGTAGACCGTGTGGTCCCCCTACTCCGCCGGAGTGCAAGCGCCCGCTACGAACTGGTAGCTTCAAGGTGGACGCCCGACTCCCCACTGGCCCCTCCTGAGGTTCCTTGGAGCGAACCGCACGCGGCATCCGCACGGTGATCCTGGGACTGGCGGTCAATGCCGGCCTGGTCCTCGTGAAGATCACCACCGGGATCCTGGGGAACTCCTATGCCCTGGTGGCGGACGGCGTGGAGTCCTCCCTGGACGTCTTCTCATCCCTGGTCGTGTGGCGGGGGCTCTTCGTAGCCGGGCGCTCGGCCGACGAGCGCTACCACTTCGGCTATGGAAAGGCCGAGGCCGTGGCGGCGGCGGTCGTGTCCATCATGCTCCTCGTGGCCGCCGTCGGGATCTCCCTGCAGGCGGTGCGGGAGATCCTCACCCCCCACCACGCGCCGGCTCCCTATACGCTGGTGGTCCTGGTGCTGGTCATCGCGGTGAAGGAGGGGCTCTTTCGTACGGTCCTCCGCGTCGGAAGCGACATCGGCAGCCCCGCCGTGGAAGCCGACGCCTGGCACCACCGCTCCGATGCCGTCACGTCGGCCGCCGCCTTCGTCGGGATCCTGACCGCCCTCGTGGGCGGTCCTGGCTGGGAGGCGGCGGATGACTGGGCCGCCCTGGTCGCCTCGGGGATCATCGCCTGGAATGGGGCTCGCCTCCTGCGGCCCTCCATCCAGGATCTGATGGACCGCGCTCCGGACCCGGACGTCTTGGAGCGCGTGCGCCAGAGCGCGGAGGCCGTGGCCGGCGTCGCGCAGGTTGAGAAGATCCTGGCTCGCCGGGCGGGCATCGGCTACTTCGCCGCCCTCCACGTCCAATGCGATCCCGAGTTGTCCCTGCGGAGCGCCCACGAGATGGGGCACCGGGTGAAGGACGCCGTGATCGCGGCGGTGCCCGAGGTGCGCGACGCGATCGTGCACATGGAGCCGTACGAAGGCGGGACGGCGGCGAATCTCGGGTGCGTCGAGGCCCCGCCACCCATTCGGGCGACGGGGCCTCAACTACGCGGGGCGCTGGACCCTCGATCGACGCCTAGAAGATGACCTGGAAGCCCAGGTTGAAGGTTCTGGGCCAGCCCAGGTACACCTCGGCGGCCTCCGCATCGTGGCCCCGGTCGGCGCTGCACGAGCGGCTGGGGTTGTCGCAGGCGTAGTAGCCGTTGAAGCTCGAGTTGTCCGTGGCGTCCTGGATGTAGACCTCGTCGAAGAGGTTGAAGACGTTGGCGAAGAGTCTCACGTCACCGCCCTTCCAGATCGGGATCAGGTCGCTGATACGGTACCCGGCGTGCAGGTCGAACACGGTGTGCCCGGGTACGTTCCAGGACTGGGCCCGGTCCTCGGTGGTGCGGCTGAATGGGCTGAAGGCCGCGTAATAGTCCTGGCTGGTCCGGCCCTGGAGCCGGGCAAAGGCGCCCCTGGCCGGGAAGACCGTGACGGCGTAGGCGAGCTGGGTCTGGGGCTGGTCCGAGACCTTGAGGTCCTTGATGAAGAACGCGTACTCTTGGGAGGTCTGCTTGTCTCCCGAGACGGCGTTTCCGGTGGCGTCGTCGAGGTATTTCCAGTTGCCAAGGGAGGCGGCGACATCGAAGCGGAGGAGGTCGCTGGGCTGGAAGGCTCCCTCGGCCTCCACCCCCACGTGGCGTTCGTCGACCCCAAGGACGTTGGCCTGGATGTCGTCGTTCGGCACGTAGAGGGTCTGGGTCTGGTCCTTCCACGTAGTGTGGTACAGGTTCACGGCCATCGACGTGCGCCGGTTCCGGGAGAGGTAGTTCACTCCCGCCTCGAAGGAGACGAACGTCTCATTCTTCGGGTCCGGGTTCAACGTGCCCGTTACGTCGTTGATCACGCCGTCGAAGTTCGGGACCTTGGAGACGTACCCGGCGTTGCCGAACAGGGACCATTCGTTCGTCACATTGCGGCTCACCCCTGCCTTCGTCTGGAAGCCCAACGTGGCGCCGCTCTCGAGGGTGAGCTTGCCGCCATCCGGGCCCTTCCTGAAGTGATCGGTGAAGTGGTAGCTGTTCCGGGAGAAGCCGAGCATACCGTAAATGGAGCCGTCGGTGCCGGACTTCTCGATCTGGCCGTAGCCCCCGAACCAGTCTACGGTGTTCGAGTTGTCGTAGTCGATCCGGTCGCCGAAGCCGGCCTGTCGTGGCCCGGTGAACTCGTTGGCGTCGTCGAGCCAGTAGTCTCCTCCCAGGAGATCACGGACGTCCCGATAGTGATCGATGTCGGCGGTCCGCCAGTCGACGCCCACCTCGGCCGTGACTCCCGCGTCGAAGTCTTTGCGTAGCTTCGAGATCGCGCCGAGGGTCCACTGGCTGTTCACCGAGGAACGCAGGATCCCCGTGGAGCCCGAGGAGCTCGTGCGGTTCCGGGCGATGGTGGCGTCCCAGTCCGCGAAGCGTTGTGTGTAGGTGTAGTCCCACACCAGAGAGCCCAGGGTGCCGGAGCCGCCTCCCGAGCCGCCCGAGTAGTAGCCGACCGTGGTCCAGGTAAGGCCGTCCCCGAGGTACGAGTAGTAATTCAGGTTGACGTGAGGCTTGTGGAAGTAGTTCTCTCGCTCGTTGAGGAAGCCCGAGCCCTGGCGCTCGAACTCGCCAGTCTCCGGGCCCACGCTGGCGTACTGTTTGCCATCGTAGGAGCGGCTCACCGGGGCCACGTTGGGGCTCCAGAAGCGGCCGGCTTCGGGGAAGCGGTCCAGGGCGGCTTGGCTGTAGCCGAGCTCCCGCGCCAGGTCCTGGTCCACGGTGGCCACGTTGAGCTTGTAGAGGTTCTGGCCGTGGGCCTGGGGCGCACCCACCGCGTAAAGCTCAAAGCGGTTGCGGTCGTTCAGGCGGTAGGAGGCCGCCACGTAGTAGGACCAGGAATCGGTGTAGGTCGCGTTGCCGAAGTCGGTCGCCCCCGTTCGGTCGTCCCCGGCGTAGCCCCACAGGCCGTCGCCGGTCTTGCGGGAGAACACGCCTGTCAGGGCGAAGCCTGCCCGTTCACCGGTGTCGAAGCCCACGGTCTCCTTCAGGAAGCCGCCGCTGCCGAACTCCTGCTTGTAGGACAGGCCGGACGGGCGCGTCGACGGGTCCGTGATGATGTTCAGGGTCCCGCCGATGGAGGGAGTGGCGAGGTTCACGGCGGACATGCCCCGCTGAAGCTGGACGCTGGTAGCCGCGTCGCCGAGCCCGTCCCAGTTGGACCAGTAGACCCAGCCGTTTTCCACGTCGTTCACCGGGACGCCGTTGATCATCACGGCGGTGTTGCGTTGGCTGAAGCCTCGCACGTTGATGCGAGCGTCTCCGCTGCCGCCGCCCTGCATGGTGGAGTAGACGCCGGGCGCCACGTTCAGGACCAGTGGGAGATCCCTTGAACCGAGCTGGTTCTGGATCTGGACCTTGTTCACGTCCGAGAACGCCACCGGCGTGGAACGCTCCACGGCACGGGTCGCGAAGACCTCCATGGCGTCGAGCCTTACGGCTTCCCGGGACAGCCGGAAGTCCACACTCCCGCCCGGGCCGCCGTTCAGTTCCACGTCCTCCACGGCCGCGAGGCCGTAGCCGATCATGCGAGCTTCCACGCGGTAGCTTCCTGAGCGGAGTCCGGCCACGGCGTATCGTCCGTCGGCTTGGGTGAGGGAGCCCGTGCGGGCATCGGTGTTCAGGTCGATCACGACGATCTGGACGCCCTCGACGACAGCGCCGCTGTCGTCCGTAACCCGGCCCGTTAGAGTGGCCGTAGACTGGGCGCCGGCGCCTGCGCTTAGAAGCAGAGCCGCTGCAAGCGCGACGAGGGTTGATCTGACTAGTGTACGCATGGACACGCTCCGGGGATGCGAGGTCATTCGAGGGCCACATGGGCCCGTGGGCACCGATCCATGCTAGTCGGAGCGTTCGCAACGGATCGTCAGCGACCGGC
>DASWKP010000428.1:0-3254 GCA_036396575.1 Longimicrobiales bacterium
CCCCATCATCGCTTACGTCTATCCGGGCCCGCAGACCGAGTCGGTGTCCAAGTTCTTCTCCACGAACGCGCCCGAACAGGCCCTCGCTCAGTTCGGTTTCATCGTCGTGACCATGGGAAATCGGGGCGGTCATCCGGCCCGATCCAAGTGGTATCACAACTATGGATACGGCAACCTGAGGGACTATGGCCTGGCGGACAAGAAGGTCGTCATCGAACAGCTCGCCGATCGCTTCGACTATGTCGACATCGACCGCGTGGGGATATACGGCCACTCCGGGGGAGGGTTCATGTCCACGGCGGCCATGCTCGTCTATCCGGACTTCTTCAAGGTGGCCGTCTCGTCGTCGGGCAACCACGACAACGACGTGTACAACCAGAACTGGTCGGAGAAGCACGACGGCGTCAAGGAGGTCGTGGACGACGACGGCGAGGTCAGCTTCGAGTACGATATCCAGAAGAACTCGGACCTCGCGGCCAATCTCGAGGGCCACCTCATGCTCACGACCGGCGACGTCGACAACAACGTCCATCACGCCGGCACGTTCCGCATGGCGGAGGCACTCATCCGCGCCAACAAGCGTTTCGACTTCTTCGTGTTCCCGGGGCAGCGGCACGGCTACGGGAATATGAGCGACTACTGGTTCTGGCTCCGGGCGGAGTACTTCGTGCACCACCTGCTGGGTGATTACCAGTGGAACGCCGACATCGTGGAGCTCCAGAAGGAACGCCCGAGGACCCGATGAGCAACGACCTTCCGGATCTGCCCTCGGATGAGGACCTGGGCATCGATGAGGAAGAGCTGAGCAAGTTCCTGGACATCGATCCGGACAAGATGAGCCCAGAGGAGCTCGCGGCCCTTTTCGCGAAGGAAGAGGGCGGCGACTCCTCGAAGAAGAAGAAGAAGAGAGGCAAGGGCCTGGGGAAGAAGCTCTTGGGCCTGGCGGGAGGGCTGTTCGCCCGTAAGCCGGCCGGCGACGCGCCCCCCGCGGTCCCTCCCACCAAGCCCCCGACGGAGCCGGCTCCTCCTCGGGATGAAGGCCCTCGAAGCCGCTGGCTGGGTCCGGTTACGTTGGGGATCCTCATCGCCCTGTCGTTGCTGGTCAGCACACCACTCTCGCTGCCCTCGCCCGTGGCTGCCAACGCGCCGGAGGGCGCCTTCTCCTCGTCTCGTGCCATGGCGGACGTGGTGTCGATCGCGCGGGCCGCGCATCCCACGGGGTCGCCGGAGCACGCCCGGGTGCGCGAGTTCATCCTCCAGCGGCTGCGGGACCTGGGGCTCGATCCCGAGGTCCAGACGACCACGACCATACGGGAAGGGACCTCCACGGTGCGCGCTGCCACGGTGCGCAACGTCCTGGCCCGGATCCCGGGCACAGCCTCCAGCGGGGCCATCGTTGTCACGGCGCACTATGACGGCGCCGGCATCGCGCGGGCGGCCGGCGACGACGGCGCCGGGGTGGTCACCATCCTCGAAACGCTCCGGGCGCTGAGGGCAGGCCCTCCCCTCCGCAACGACGTCATCGTCCTTATCACGGACGCCGAGGAGCTGGGCCTCATGGGCGCCCGCGCCTTCGTGGACGAGCATCCGTGGATGGACGACGTAGCGCTGGTGGTCTCGGTTGAGATGCGGGGCGGCGGAGGTCCCTCCGTCATGTTCGAGACCGGCCCGGAGAACGGATGGATCATCCGGGCACTCCAGGAGGGAGACCCCCGGCCCTTCGCCAACTCCCTGTCGCTGGAGCTCTACCGACGCCTTCCCAACGACACCGACTTCACGCCCTTCCGGGAGGCGGGCGTGCAGGGCCTCAACTTCGCCGCCATCGGCCGGGCGCACGTCTATCACCAGACCTACGACGACCCGAACAACCTGTCGGAGGCCACACTCCAGCATCACGGCCTCCACGTGCTGGGGATGATGCGTCACCTGGGCCAGCGGGATCTGGCCACCGTGGACGCGCCGGACGTGACGTACTTCCGGCTGCCTTTTTTCGGGTTGATGGCCTACGGGGGCGGGTGGGTCCTGCCGTTGACGGGCCTGATGCTGCTCCTCGCGGCCGCGGTGCTCGGCGTGGCCCTGCGCAGAGGCGCACGGGTTTCCGGTCTCGTGGTGGGCCTGGGCCTGGGAATCCTCTTGGTGGTCCTGATCGGCGTGGCCCACTCGGTCCTGTTCGGGTGGGTTGCCGGCTTCCATCCCGAGTACGGGGCCCTGGCCGGGAGCGCCTTTCATGTGGAGGGCTGGTATGTGCTGGGGCTGGCGGCTCTCGCCTTCGCGCTGACCACGGGGATGTTGGGCCTGGCGCGGACCCGCTTCTCCGCCGGTGAGCTGGCGTGGGGCGCGCTGCTCCTGCCCGTCGGTGGCGCCGTGGCGCTGTCCGTGGCCATGCCCATGGCGGCGATGAATCTCCAGTGGCCGGCGGTCGCGGCGCTGGTGGCGGTGCTGCTGGCGGACGTGCCCGGGGGGCGGCTGGGTCGGGTGTCGTGGATCGCCACCCTGGTTCTGGCCTGGGTGGGCCTGGCCATCGTGGTACCTCTGGTCGAGCTGGTCTGGCAGGCCTTGAGCTTCGCCGCCAGGCCGCACCTGGGGGGCCTGCTGGCCGTGACGATGCTGCTCTTCCTCCCGGCGCTGGATCGCCTGCGGGAGCCCAACAGCTGGTGGGCGCCGCTGACGGGCCTGGTCCTGGCGGTGGGCTTCACGGCGGTGGGAATCGCGCTGGCCTCGCCGTCCGCGAGCCGGCCCCAACCCACCACGCTCCTCTATGCCCTGGACCGCCAGAGCGGTGAGGCGATGTGGATCACCGATGTCCGTGAGGGGCCTTTGGCTGAACGCGCGCGGGGGTGGGCCCAGGTCCGCACCGGCGCGTCCTTCGAGCCAGGTGAGGCGGCGCGGACGTTCGGGTACAACCGCCCCGCGGCGGTGGCCGCGGCCCCGGCGGCCCCCGTTCCGCCCCTGGATCTCGAGATCGTGTCCGACTCGGTGGAGGTGGGCGTGCGCCGGATGCGGGTCGCGGTCCGTTCGGCGGTCGGCGCCGAGCTGCTGGCTTTCGACTTCGGCGATGGGGAGTCGGGCCCGAGGCTGCGGGGAGTCAACGGGCGTGAGCTCGATCGGCGAGCCACACGGCTGGAGCACTGGGGCGAGCCCGACGGTGCCGTCCTGCTCGACCTGGAGGTGCCCGCGGAGCGTCAAGTCGCCTTCGTGGTCGTGGAGCACCATCTCCGGCCCGAAGACCTCCCGGGCGTGGGCACCGTGCCCTT
>DASWKP010000429.1:0-11100 GCA_036396575.1 Longimicrobiales bacterium
TGGCCCGGCTCGAGAGCGATCGACCCTTCGATCTCGCCCTCCTCGACGTCATGATGCCCGGAGCCACCGGCCTCGAGATCCTGGGAGCCATCCGCACGCTCGCGCACCGCCGGGCCCTCCCCGTGGTCATCCTCACGGCCAGGGGGGCCGAGGGGGTCCGGACCCAGGCCCTGGAACTGGGCGCCGCCGAGTTCTTCACCAAACCCTTCAGCCCGAAGAGGGTCCTTGCCCGGGTCAACGAACTCCTCGAGGTCTGACGAGGACCGGTCCAGGTCCATCTGGGTCACGGTTCTGGCCGGCGGCTCAGGAACCCGTTTCTGGCCGGTGAGCACGCCGGACCGGCCCAAGCAACTCCTCCCGCTGTCGGAAGGTACCGAGAGCCTCCTCGTGGAGACTCTGGACAGGGCCCGGGCGCTGGCGCCCGCTCACCGCATTCGCGTCCTGGCCGGAGCCGACCTCGCGCGCACGCTTCGGGACGCGGTCCCCGCCCTGACGGAGGAGGCGTTTCTCGTCGAGAGCCGGGTCCGCGGAACGGCTCCGGTGCTGGTATGGGCGGCCTGGCACCTCGGACGGCTCGACCCGGACGCGGTGCTGGTGTCTCTCCACGCGGACCACCACATCCGGCCCACGGAACGCTTCGTCGAGGTCGTGGCCGCCGCCGTGGAGGTGGCCAGCCGCGAGGATGTCCTGGTGACCGTGGGAGCCAGGCCCGACCGCCCCGAGACGGGGTACGGGTACATCCAGCCCGGACCCGCGCTGGCTTCGGGCGCCCTTCCCGCGTTCCGCGTGGAGGCGTTCCACGAGAAGCCCGATCGCGAGACAGCCGCCCGCTACGTCGGCGAGGGGTTCCTCTGGAACACGGGCATCTTCGTGTGGCGCCCGGAGGTGCTGCTCCGGGAGGTGCGGGAGGGGTCCGCCGAACTGGCGGACGTCCTGCCCCTCCTCGATGCCGGGGACGTCGAGGCCTTCTTCGACGCCGCACCGGTGTGCACCGTGGACGTGGCGGTGCTGGAGAAGAGCTCGAACGTGGCCGTGGTGCCCGCCACCTTCGACTGGGACGACGTGGGAAGCTGGCCCTCGCTGTGCCGGACGCGGCAGGCCGACGCCGAGGGGAACGTCACGGTGGGTGAGGCCCACATCCTGGACGGCACGGACAACGTCACGTACGCCGAGGACGGCGCCATCGTGCTCTGGGGCGTCTCCGACCTGGTGGTCGTCAAGACCGGGGGCGTGACCCTGGTGCTCCCCCGGGAACGGGCACCTCGGCTCAAGGAGCTTCTCGAGAGGCTGCCCGAGTCGCTCCGCGAGGGATCGCCATGAAGCTCTACTTGTTCGACGACGGGCAGGCGCGCAGGTGGGTCCCCTTCGCTCTGACGCGGCCGTTGGGGGAGATGCTCCACGGGTGCCTCCTCCAGCGAGAGCGAGCCGAACGCGTGTGGGGAACGGCGTGCGCGGGGCATCTGTCCGCGCCGGAGCTCAGGGGCTTTCGCGAGGCCGGCGCGCCGGAGGTCGTGGACCCCCCGGACGTCGCGCCTTCCGGAGGTTGCGTCCTCCTGTCGAGCCGGGCGGTAGGGAGCGTCGGAACGCCAGTGCCGACGACGACGGACTCGGCCACTCTGGCGATGGCAGGCGAATTCGTGGGCTGGATCGTGCCTGAGGGTGAGCCCCTGCCGGGGACCGCGATGCTCCTGGAGCCGGAAGCCGCCGGCGCGGCCGTGCTCGAGCTTCCCGGCTCCGTCCTGCCGTGGCCCTGGGACCTGGTGCGGCGCAATCCGGACCGGATCGCCTCCGACGTCCGGGAGGGCCGAGCGTCTCGCTTGGAACTGGACCCCGGGGTTCACCTCCTCGGCGATCACGGCGTGTTCGGTAGCCCCGAGGCCCGGATCGAGCCGGGCGTGATCGTCGACACCCGCGAAGGTCCCATCCACGTGGCGGAAGGCGTCCGGGTCCAGGGCCCCGCGCGCCTGGTCGGCCCCCTCCACCTCGGGCGAGACACACAGGTGCTGGGCGGGACGGTGGCCCGGACCTCGGCGGGCCCGACGTGCAAGCTCCGGGGTGAGGTCGACGGCTCCGTCGTGCTGGGGTTCTCCAACAAGGCCCACGATGGCTACCTGGGACACGCCCTGGTGGGCCGGTGGGTCAACCTCGGGGCGTTCACGACCAACAGCGACCTGAAGAACAACTATGCACCGGTGCGCGTGCCCACCGACGCCACCTCCCGGACCGACACGGGGCTCCTGAAGGTCGGCTGCTTCCTGGGGGACCACGTCAAGACCGGCATCGGCACGCTCCTCACCACCGGCTCGGTGGTGGGCGCCGGGAGCAACCTCTTCGGAGGCCGGATGCCTCCCGCGTGGGTGCCGCCCTTCTCCTGGGGTGCGGGCACCGAGCTGGGGGAGTACCGCTTCGACGCGTTCCTGGCGGTGGCCCGCGCGGCCATGTCCCGACGAGGCATGGAGCTGGACGCGGAATCCGAGAGCCTGCTCGGGGCCGCGTGGCGGCGCACGCGATCCGAGCGTGTTGGCCCCGACCCTACGGAATGAAGGTCTGCGTCCTGGGCAGCGGCAGCGCTGGCAACGCCACGCTGGTCGAGGTGGGCGCCACCCGCGTCCTGGTGGATGCGGGCTTCTCCGGCCGGGACCTGGAGCGGAGGCTCGCCGAGGTGGACGTGGAGCCGGGCTCGGTGACGGCGATCCTCATCACGCACGACCACGGCGATCACACGCGGGGCATGGGCGTCTTCGCGCGGCGCCACGGCACGCCCGTCTACGTGACGGAGCCAACGCGGCGAGCGTGCGCGCGACTGCTCAAAGGCGATGAGAGGACGGTGGCCTACCGGGCTGGCCACCCCTTCCCCATCGGGAGCGTGCGGGTCGAGCCCTTCGCCACCGTCCACGACGCCGTGGATCCCGTGGGCGTGGCGCTGGTGGACGCCACCGTGGGCACGGGGGTGGGGGTGGCCACCGATCTGGGCCGACCCACCGCCCATATCCGACACGCGCTGTCGGGAGCCGACCTTCTCATCCTGGAGGCCAACCACGACGAGGTCCTCCTCCAAGGGGCACCCTATCCCTGGTCCGTGAAGGCCCGCATCGCATCCAGTCACGGCCACCTGTCGAACGAGGCGGCCGCGCGCTTTGCGGTGGAACTCCTCCATCCCCGCCTGACGGGGGTCGTCCTGGCCCACCTGTCCAACGAGTCCAACCGGCCCGACCTCGCCCAACGGATCGTGGAGGGCGCCTTGAGACGGGCCGGCTTCCGGGGCTACCTGGAGGTGGCCCGGCAGGACCGGCCCACGGCGATGCTGGACGTGGAGGAACTGCGGATCCGATCGGGCCCGGAACAGCTCAGCTTGATGTGAGGCATCGCTGCCCGCCCCTGGCCGGAACCGCCGTCACAGCCCGAGCAGCGTGAGCACGTCGTTGGACAGAGCCCACAGCATGATGCCCATGATGATGATGAAGCCCACGTTCGACCACTTCAGGCGCTGTTCGACCGAGAGGGCCCGGCCCCGGACCGCCTCGATCCCCAGGAAGAGCAGGTGTCCGCCGTCCAGGATCGGGATCGGGAGCAGGTTCAGGATGGCCAGGTTGACGCTGAAGAGTGCCATGAAGCGGAGGAACGCCTCCAGGCCCCGTGCCGCGGCGTCGCCCGAGGCGTTTCCGATGGTGACGATGCTGCCGACGGAGCGAGCGGAGACGCCACCCGTTACCAGATCCCCGAGAAAGCCCAGGATGGCCCCCGTCACGTACTTCGTCTCCAGATACCCATAACGGAGGGCGACGGTCACCGGCACGCTCTCGTGCACCCGCTCGTCCAGAGGCGGGTAGACGCCGACCCTCCCGACCACTTCGGTCCGCCCGGTCACGGGATCCACGTCCTCCTCGGCGTCCGGCGTGACGACCCGGACGACCTCCCTGCCGTCTCGTCCCAGGACGAGCTCCGCGGACAGCCCCGGACGGGTCTTGATCTCGTCGACGAAGTCCCACCACGAGGCCACGGGACGGCCATCCACCGACACGATCCGGTCCCCTGGCTCGATCCCGGCCTTCGCGGCCGGAGAGCCCGGGTTCACGGCACCGACGCCGGGATCCAGCCAGTACCGGATTGCCTGAAACGCCTGACCGCGCTCCTCCTTGCTCACCGGTAGCCGGAACTCCACCACGGCGGACGGCTCGGCTTGAATCAACGTCGTGGGTCCCGCGGGGTCCTCGGCGAACGCGGTGCGCACGTCGCCCCAGTGACGGATCTCGCGGTCCCCGATGCGCTCGATGCGCGCGCCCGCGTCCAGACCGGCCAGAGGCTCGGTTCCGGCCGGGAGAAGCTCGTCCAGCACGCTGCCGACGCGGGTCGTCGCCGCCTCCTGAACGCCCCAGACGGCCATCGTCCCGGCGTAGACCAGAAAGGCGAAACCGAAGTTCATGATGACTCCGGCGGAGATGACGAGGGTCCGGGCCCAGATGGGCTTGCCGTCGAAGTCGCCGGGACCGGGGGTGCGCTCCTGTTGGGGAGCTCCCCCCTCGATGCGCTCCATGACCTCGTCGTCCATACCGCCCATCTTGACGTATCCCCCGAGGGGGATAGCCGACAGGATGTACTCGGTGCCCCCAGCCGTGAAGCCCGCCACCCGGGGTCCCAGGCCGATGGAGAAGCGCTGGACGTCGACACCCACCGCCTTGGCGGCCAGGAAATGGCCCAACTCGTGCACGAAAATGAGCACGCCGAGCACGACGATGGTTGCCAGAATGGTCATCTACGGCATCTCCCCCATGATCGTCTGCCTCCGCTCCTCAGGCCGGTCCGGTCAGGGCCGGGACAGGCGCTTCACGATGCCCCGGGCCAGAGCCCGAGCCTCCCGGTCCACCTCCAGCACGGCCGCCACGCTTTCCGGCGGCCCTCCGTCCACCCTTTCCAGCGCGGTCGAGACCACCCGTTCGATGTCCGGGAAGCGGATCCTCTCTTCCAGAAACGCCTGCACGGCGATTTCGTTCCCCGCGTTGAACACGGCCGGGGACGCTCCTCCCCGCCGCCCGGCCGCCACGCCCAGCCCGAACAACGGGAAGGTGTCGTGGTCCACCGCCTCGAACGTGAGGGGCGACGACCGGATGGGATCGAAGGTCCGGAGGACACCGTCAGACACCCGACCCGGATAACACAAGGCGTACAGGATGGGCAGTTCCATGGTCGGAAGTCCCATCTGGGCCAGCACGGACCCGTCCACGAACTCCACGAAGGAGTGCACGATGGACTGCGGGTGCACTACGACGTCGATGGCGTCGTACTCCATCCCGTACAGGAAGTGCGCTTCGATCACCTCCAACGCCTTGTTGGCCAACGTGGCCGAGTCCACCGTGATCTTGGCCCCCATGTCCCATGTGGGATGGCGCAGGGCATCCCGTGGACGTACGTGCTGAAGTCGCTCCGGGCTCCAGCCCCGGAAGGGCCCGCCCGAAGCCGTCAGGACCAGCCGTGTCACTGATCCGTGCTGCGCCCCCTCCATACATTGAAGGATCGCCGAATGCTCGCTGTCGATGGGCACCAGCTCTCCGCCCCCCTCCGCGACGGCCGCCAGGACCAGAGGCCCGCCGGTAACCAAAGATTCCTTGTTGGCCAGGGCCAGGCGCTTCCCCGAACGGAGCGCCACTAGTGAGGGCTCGAGACCCGCCGCGCCCACGAGGGCATTCACGACCACGTCCACGTCCTCCCGGCCGGCCAGCGACACCACCTCATCACGCCCTCCCCGCCAGTCCGCGGCCGGGAGCGCGTCCGTCGCGTCGGCGCCGCGCAGGACGTCGTCGTCGGAGATCACCGCCACCTCGGGCTTGAACTCCGCCACCTGCCCGGCCAGCTCGCGGATACGCGTGCGGGCGGAAAGGCCCACGACCCGGAAGCGCTCTGGATGGCGCCGCACCACCTCCAACGTGCTCCGGCCGATCGAGCCGGTGGACCCGAGGATGGCCAGGCGGATCACGTCGTCCCTCCCATCCCCAGGAGGAGACCCCACGCCACCGGGAGCGCGAAGAAGAGAGCGTCCAGGCGGTCCAGGAAGCCTCCGTGGCCCAGGAGAAGCCGCCCGGAGTCCTTCACGCCGGCCTCCCGCTTGAGGACGGACTCCGCCAGGTCGCCCACCTGGGCGGCGGCCCCGAGAACGGCGCCCATCCACGCCGCGGTCAGGGGCGCCACCGACAGCCCCGGGAGGGCCGCCAGAGCCCACCAGGACACGAGGGCCGCCGCGCCGGCGGAGGCGGCCAGCCCCGCGATCGCGCCTTCCACCGACTTCTTCGGGCTCACCGACGGAGCCAGCCGGTGGCGGCCCCACAGTGATCCGGCGAAGTACGCCGCCGAGTCGCCGGCCCAGGTCGTTGCCAGGGGTAGGATCACGAAGGCCGAGGCGCTGAAGGATGCCAGTTCGGCCCCGGCGGCCGCGATCTCGGGCAGCGCCCGCAGGAAAGGAATGAACGACAGGGTGCACCCCACATAGAGGACGCCCAGCAGGGTGGCCCCCACGTCCGCGAGCGGGGCGCCCCCGGGCCAGCGCAGCACCACCGACGAGCCCAGGGACAGGAGGGCCAGAGCGAGGACGACACCCGCCAGAGGGAGGGCGGCCCGTTCCGGCGCCGGGTGGGCCGTGGCGATGAGGACGACGGCAACCGAGGCGACCGTTCCCAGGACGCGGAACGGGTGGATCCCCTGGACGCCGGCAAGCCCATAGAACTCCCAGGAGGCCACGCCCGCCGCGCCTGCCACGAGCAGGCCGAGGGGCCAGCCGCCGACGTGGATGAGGCCCAGGACGGCCGGGATCCCCACCGCGGCCACCAGGAGCCGGCCTGCCAGGTCGCCCATTCAGCCCGTGGTGACCCGGCCGAAGCGCCGCTCGCGTCGCTGGAAGTCCAGCACCGCGCGGAACAGCTCCCGGCGATCGAAGTCGGGCCACAGGACGGGGGAGATGAAGAGCTCCGTGTAGGCGAGCTGCCAGAGGAGGAAGTTGCTGAGGCGGTATTCCCCCGAGCTGCGGATGAGAAGGTCCGGGTCCGGAACCTCCCGGGTGAAGAGGGCCCCGGCCACCGTGGCCTCGTCGATGTCCTCCGGGGCGATCTCCCCGGCCGCCGCGCGGCGCGCCAACTCCCGCGCGGCCAGCACCAGCTCCTCCCGGCCGCTGTACGAGATCATGAGGTTCAAGCGGAGCGCGGTGCCTCCCCGGGTGCCCTCCACGATACGGTCGACGGCACCCCGCGTGGGTGCGTCGAGCCGATCGAGGCGACCCAGGACGCGCACCTCCACCCCCTGCCTGCGAAGCTCGTCCCTCTCCCGATCGGCGTATGACTTGAGGAGTGACATGAGCGCCGTGATCTCGCGCGGCGGGCGCTCCCAGTTCTGCGTACTGAAGGCGAAGAGCGTCAGGAAGGGGACTCCGACCTCGACCGCTCCCTCGATTGCCTCCCGGACAGACTTCATCCCCGCCCGGTGGCCAGCGTGGCGGGGAAGACCCTTCCGGCGAGCCCAGCGACCGTTCCCGTCCATGATGATCGCGACGTGCTCGGGGACGTCGCCATGCTCTCGGATGCGGAGGAGGAGGTCGTCTTGCATGTGAAGCGCGGCAGGTGTCAGACCTGCATCACCTCGGCTTCCTTATGGAGCAGGAGTTCGTCCACCAGGGCGATATGCTCGTCGGTGAGCTCCTGGACCCGGTCCATCTGGCGGCGCCCGAGATCCTCGCTCAGCTCGTGGACCTTGACCCGCTCCTTGATCTCGTCACGAGCCAGGTGGCGAGCGTGGCGGATGGAGACGCGCGCCTCCTCGGCCATCTTGTGGAGCATGCGCCCATACTCCCTTCGCCGCTCTTCGTTGAGCGCCGGGATCGGAACTCGGATGACGTTGCCGTCGTTGGACGGGTTGAGCCCGAGGTCCGCTGTCAGGATGGCCTTCTCGATGTCGCCCATGATGCTCTTGTCGAAAGGCTGAACCACCAGAAGGGACGGCTCGGGCGTGTGGATCGACGCCACCTGGTTCAGGGGCATCTTGGATCCGTACGCGTCGACTCTGACCGTGTCGAGGAGCGCGGGGGTCGCCTTACCCGTGCGCACCGTCGTGAACTCGCGCCGCACGGCCTCCAAGGCATCCTGCATGCGCTTCTCCGCTTCCTTCAGCGAAGGCATGGCACTCTCTCCCGAAAGCGTGAGATGACGAGACGGCCGGGGGCCGGCCGAGGTGGTATCCTACAATAGACGGTTGGAGGGGCTACGAAACCAGGGTACCCACTCGCTCGCCGCGGATCGCGGACGCCACCGCGCCGCGGTCGGCGAGGTTCAGGACGATGATGGGGAGCCGGTTCTCCTTGCAGAGGGAGACGGCCGCCGCGTCCATCACACCCAGCTCCCGGGTCATGACTTCGTGGAACGTGATGGACGGGATGAAGACGGCGTCGGGATCCTGGCGGGGATCCGCCGAGTAGACGCCCTCCACTTTGGTGCCTTTGATCACGACGTCCGAGCCCATCTCGATGGCCCGGAGGACCGCTGCGGTGTCCGTGCTGAAGTACGGATTGCCCGTGCCGCCGGCGAACAGCACGACCCTCCCCTTCTCCATGTGGCGGAGGGCCCGGCGCCGGATATAGGGCTCGGCGATCTCCTCCATGCGGATGGCGGTCATCACCCGGGTGTCCACCTCCTTCGTCTCCAGGAGGTCCTGGACGGCCAGGGCGTTGATCACCGTGGCCAGCATCCCCATGTAGTCGGCCTGGACCCGGTCCATGCCCTTCTGGCTGGCGAGGGCTCCCCGCAGGATGTTTCCGCCACCGATGACGACACCCAGCGACACGCCCATCTCGTGGATGGTCCTGATCTCCTCGGTGAGCCGGTCCACCACGAGGGGCTCGATACCGAAGCCCTGGTCGCCCGCCAGGGCCTCTCCCGAAACCTTCAGGATGACCCGCCTGTACTTCAGCTCCTCGGACACGGCCATTCTATCCCCCGATCTGGAACCGGGCGAAGCGGGCCACCTCGATCTTCTCTCCGGTCCTGGCCGAAACCTCGGTGATGAGCTGCCCCACCTTCCGGTCCGTGTCCTTCACGAACGGCTGCTCGAGCAGAGCCACGTCCTCGAACCACTTCCTGAGCTTGCCCTCGACGATCTTCTCACGGATCTGCTCGGGCTTGCCTTCCTCGGCGACCTGGGCCAGGTAGACGTTCTTCTCGCGCTCGATGTCCTCCTGGGGCAGGTCATCGATGCTCAGGGCCAGGGGCGCGGCCGAGGCGATGTGCATGGCCAGGTCCTTCGCAAGTTGGAGGAAGTCGTCCGTCTTGGCCACGAAGTCCGTCTCGCAGTTGACCTGCACCATGACGCCCACCTTGCCATTGTGGTGGATGTAGGTGCCGATCGTGCCCTCGTTGGCGCTCTTGGCCTCTCGCTTGGCGGCCTTGGCGGCTCCCTTGCTGCGCAGGAAGTCCACTGCCTTCTCCAGGTCTCCGTCGGTCTCCTGGAGGGCTTTCTTGCAATCCATCATCCCAGCCCCGGTGACGTCACGGAGCTCCTTCACCTGCTTCGCAGTGATGGCCATTGGTGTCTATGTCCCCTCTGTCGGTTCTCGTCGTCTGTTCTCGTCGTTATCCAGGTTCCAGCTCGTTCGCCTTCCCGGGTACCCGTGAAAAGGAGGCGGAAGCGCCGGGAACGCATCCCAGCCGCCGCCGCCTCCGCTCCACCCATGACGAAGGCCACATCCCGGGAGGGCCGGCGTTACCCTTCCTCCGTTTCCTCCGCGCCCGCGGAGCCGCCCTCGTCCGGACCGGCCTTGAGGTGCTGGGCGATGACCTCGGGACGAGGACGCCGCTTGCGGCGCGGGCGGCGGCGCTGCGTCCGGTCGTCCACCTCCGTGGTCTCTCCGGTCTCCGTGGAGTACGTCGTCGCCTCCACGTCTTCCCCACGACGAAGATCCTCCTCGGGCATTTCCCTCTTGGCCGCCTCGACCGCGTCGGCGATAGCCTTGCCGATCAGGCCCACCGATCGGATCGCGTCGTCGTTTCCAGGAATGGGGTAGTCGATGAGGTCCGGGTCGGCGTTGGTGTCCGTGATGGCGATGACCGGGATCCCGAGGCGGTGCGCTTCGCGAACCGCGATGATCTCCCGGCGGGCGTCCACCACGAAGACGGCGGCCGGTAGCCGACTCATGTCCTTCACTCCTGACAGGTACTTCTCGAGCTTGAGCCGCTCGCGCTCGATGAGGAGCCGCTCCTTCTTGGTGTAGAACTCGAAGGCGTTTTCCTCCTGGCCCCGCTCCAACTCCTTGAGCCGCCGGATCTGCTTCCGGATGGTCTGGAAGTTCGTGAGCATACCGCCGAGCCAGCGCTCGGTGACGTAGAACGCCCCGCAACGCAGCGCCTCCACCTCGATGACCGAGCGAAGCTGACGCTTCGTGCACACGAAGAGGATTCGCTCGCCCTTGATCACCACCTCCCGCACCGCCTTCTGCGCGTTGACGAGACGATCCAGGGTCTTGCGGAGGTCGATGATGTGGATCCCGTTGCGCTCAGCGAAGATGAACCTGCGCATCTTCGGGTTCCACCGGCGGGTCTGGTGTCCGAAATGGACGCCCGCCTCGAGCAACTGGTTGAGGCTTACCTGCTCCATGCACTCCTCGTCGTTCCGTGGGGCCGATGTACGCCCCGGTCAGGATGTGGGCGGCGGCGCGGGCCACCAGCCCTTCGTCCGGCCGGAACCGTCACGGCCGGCTTGGGCGCCGTAGCGCCTATGGATCAACGCTTCGAGAACTGGAAGCGCTTGCGGGCCTTTGGACGGCCGGGCTTCTTTCGCTCCACCTTCCGCGGATCGCGGCTGAGCAGGCCCCCGGTGCGCAGTACCGGGCGGTGGTCCTCGTCGTGGACGACCAGGGCTCGGGCGATGCCCATGCGGATTGCGTCGGCCTGGCCGGTAAGTCCGCCGCCCCGCACGCGGACCGTGACGTGGAACAGGCCTTCCGACCCGGTGACCTTGACCGGTTCCTCCACTCGCTTCTGATGCACCATCCGGGGGAAGTACTCGGCCAATGACCGGCCGTTGATGTCCCACTCGCCGTTGCCGGGACGAACGAGTACGCGCGCCGTGGCC
>DASWKP010000430.1:0-3357 GCA_036396575.1 Longimicrobiales bacterium
ATTCGGCGCCACCTTCACCCCCAATCGACCACCGCGCCGGCCGGCCGCCCTTCCATGGTCGATTCGGCGCCACCTTCACCCCCGATCGACCATGGCACCGGCCGGTCACCCTTCCATGGTCGATTCGGCGCCACCTTCACCCCCAATCGACCTCGGCACCGGCCGGCCACCCTTCCATGGTCGATTCGGCGCCACCCACGCCCACCAACCGACCACGAACCCCCCAACGATACGAAGCGTGGTCGTTTTGGGGTGACCTCCCGGGCCACCCGCTCTCCGGTCGCCCCGGTGACGCGATCCACTCCAGCGTATGCCCGCCCGGCGGGGTGAATCCCGGGGCGGTGACCCGCTCAATCGCCTCGGCGCGCCACCAGGTACAGGGACGGTGACAGGTCGTTCCTACGCAGCAGGGCCGACTCCAGCCGGCCGATGTGATGGAGCGCGGCTCGCGCCGCGCGCTCTGCCAACGCCTCGTGCCAGCGCGGCTCCACCTCTACCCAGGTCTCCCCTCGACAGTGGCGCGGCGGCGAGTGGACGGGGCGGGGCTCCCCGGCCTCGATGGGCTCCAACCCCGCCGCTTCCGCGACGGCGGCCAGGGTCTGGCGCGTGTAATGGACCACGCGCCGGGACGGCGAGAACGGCTCCCCGCCGCCGCCCCGCACCCCGAAACGGGCCAGGCGGTGGCGCAACAGGAAGCTCCTCCCATTCGGGACCTTCAGGAAGACGATCCCCCGTGCCGCCAGGTGCTCGGCCACCTTCCGCAACGCGCCCACCGGGTCGGGGACGTACTCGAGGGAGTCCGTGAAGGTCACCGCGTCGAAGGTCCGGCTTGCCAGGTCCACGGACTCCAGCGTGCCCTCCAGGATCTCCAGCCCGTTGACCTCCGCGGCGAAGGCGGCCATGCCCGCGTTGGGCTCCACACCGGTCACCGTGAAGCCGGCGCCCCGGGCCTCCCGCCCCAGAAAGCCGTGGGCGCACCCCACGTCCAGGAGGCGACGCCCGGGGGCGTGGCGCGCGACGATGCCAAGGTACTCGCGGAAGTTGCGGGCTCGATTGTGGCTCCGCTCGCCCCGCAGGATCGGCGCGAACACGTTCCGGAGCGCCTCGACCGTGGTGGGCGCCAGCACCTTCTCGGGACTGACGTGCCGCAGAGGCGTGTAGAGGAGGCCGCAGCCGGCGCACCGCCCCACCTCCACCCCGTCGTCGAAGCGCTTGAGCCCCTCGTAGTCCGAGGCGCCGCACAGGGGGCACCGCAGGCGAGGGTTCGAAGTCTCGGTCGGCATCGAGCGGCGCTATTCCTCGTTCAGGGCCCGCACGGCCTCCACCGCGCCCGCCCTCAGGGCCGGCACCGTGCTGGCCAGGATCGCCACGGCGAACAGGATGGCGGGCACCCCCAGGAAGGTCACGGGATCCAGTGGTCCCACGCCCAGGAGCACGCCTCTGAGGAGATGGGCCACGCCCGCCCCCAGGGCCACACCCGCCGCGCAGCCGCTGGCGGCCAGGACCACTCCCTCCCTCAGAACCAGCACCAGGAGATCCGTGGCGCGCGCCCCCAGGGCTCGGCGCACGCCCAGCTCCCGCGTGCGACGGGCGACCTGGAAGGACAGCACACCGTATACGCCCACCGCCGCCAGGACCAGCCCCACCACGCCGAAGATCCCCACCACCTGCGCGACCAGCCGGTAGGGGAGGAGCGCCAGGTCCACCGTCCGGGACATGGGACCGGAATTCTCCAGGGGCACGTTGGGGTCCAGGGCACGGACGATGTCCTCCAGCGCTCGGAGAGTTGCGGCCTCCGCACCGGGTGCCCGGACGTGGAGCGTCATGCGCGCCGGAGCGCTCTGGGCCGCGGGCGTGAACACGTAGGCCGTGGGCCCCTCCGCCACGTAGACGTACTTTCCATCCCGGACGACGCCCACCACCTCCAACGCCGTGGCGCCCCGCTCGATGGAGCGCCCCACCGCGTTGACGCCGGGGAAGAGGCGCCCGGCCAGCGTCTCGTTGATGATGGCCACGGGGACGGCGGCCTCGTCGTCGGCGTCGCCGAACCCTCGCCCCGCCACCAGCTCGACGCCCAGCGTCTCCAGGAAGCGGGGGTCCGCCGCGTTCCACTTGGCGCTGCTCCGGCTCACTCCGCCGGGCAGAGCCTCGGGCACGGACACGTCGCTTCCGAGACCCTCGAAGCCCAGGAGCACGAACTCCATCGTGGCCGCGTTCCGCACGCCCGGGAGGGCCCGAGCGGCCTCCTGGAGCTGGCGATAGAACTCCCGGCCCCGGGCCCCATCGTAACCATGGGGCGCCAGGTCCACAGTGGCCAACACCACACCGTCGGGGTCGAAGCCCGGGTCCATGGCCAGCCCTCGCTGGAAGGACCGGGCGGTGAGGGTGGCCACCAGGAGCAGGAGCACCGAGAGCGTGACCTGGGCGCCCACGAAGAGCTTTCGGGCGCGGGCCCGACTCCCGTCGGCGCCCCAGCCCCCGTCCTTGAGCGCCGGCACCAGGTCGGGCCGGGAGGACTGGAGCGCTGGAATGAGCCCGAAGACCAGCCCGGTGGCCGCCGTGACCGCCAGGGCGAAGGCCAGGACCCGCATGTCCAGCGTCACGTCCAGGACGAAGTCCACGGGCAACGCGATGGGGGACGCGGCGAGCCTTCCCGCCACCGCCGAGGCCAAAGCCACGCCTCCGGCGCCGCCCAGGAGGAAGAGAATCAGGCTCTCGGTGAGGAGGTGGCGCACCAGTCGGCCCCGGCCCGCCCCTAGCGCGAGGCGCACCGCGATCTCCCGGCGCCGCGCCATGGACCGGGCCAGGAGCGCCCCGGCGATGTTGGCGCTGGCGATGAGCAGGACCAGGAAGGAGAGGCCCAGGAGCAGGCCCATGAAGCCGCCCACGACATTCACGACGAATGGTTGGTACTGCGATGCCAGGCGGGCGACGCGGCGGCGCTCGCGGAATTGGTCGAGCGGTGGCAATCGCGGCTTGCACGGCATGCAATGCGGATGACCGGCAGGGCGGACGGCGCCGCGGACGTGGTTCAGACGGCGTGGATGGCAATTATCCGCGGGTTAGGTCGACACCAACGACCCGGCGTTCTTCCGCCGCTGGGCCTACCGAATCGTCGGCAACAAGTGTGCCGATTGGGTTCGTGCCCGGGCAGCGGCACCGCGCGCACGCGACGCCGCCGTCGCGCGACCGCGTTCACGGCGAGCGCCAGTGCGGCAATCAGGCCGGCGGCCGGTTCGGGTACTTGATGCGCGACGACGGCCTGATTGCTCGGCGTGCTGATGGTAACGGTCGACGTCGGTTCGAGGATGAGCGTGGGACGAGGCGATGCGCCTTCGAAGACGTCGCGGAGCAGCA
>DASWKP010000431.1:0-3840 GCA_036396575.1 Longimicrobiales bacterium
GGTTGATGAGGTCGGCGGTATAGTGGTACGCTTCTTCCGGCTCACCGCCTTACGAAACGGCGGGCGGAAAAGTTCCGCCGCAGGCCGCGGGCGCGCGCCGCCACTAATCCGAGCGCAATACCACCACGGGATCCACCCGCGTAGCCCGCACCGCGGGTACCAGGCTCGCCAGCACGGCCGACGCCCCCAGCAATACCGCGACCCCGACGAACGTCACGGGGTCGGTCGCGCTCACGTTGAAGAGCAGACCCTCCATGAAGCGCGTCATGACCGAGGCGCCCACGAGGCCCGCCCCCAGCCCGATGCCCACCAGGAGCAAGCTCTGCCGCACCACCAGGGCCCGGATTTGGCCGCCTCCAGCCCCAAGCGCCATACGGACACCCATCTCCCGGAGCCGGGCGTTCACGCCGTAGGACACCACGCCATATAGGCCAACCACCGCCAGGAGGAGTCCGACGCCGGCGAAAAGGGCGAGAAGCAACGCGACCAAGCGATCCTGAGCGATGGACCGGGCCACGATCTCGTCCATTGTCAGGACTTGCGCCACCGCCAGGGTGGCATCCAACTCCGCGACAGCGGCCCGGATGGCAGGTATGAGATCCTCGGGCGCCAGCGCCGTGCGCACCACCGGAAAGACGACGCCTGTGGTCACCTGGTCGTACGGGACGTACATGGCCATCCGGCTCTCCTCCCGGACGCCGAAGTTCCGGATGTCGGCGGCCACGCCGACGATCTCCCGCCAGACAGGGTCCTCCGGACCATTGACGTTGATCCGCTTGCCGACGGCGCCCTCCGCCGGGAACGCCCGGCGGGCCAGCGTCTCGTTGACGATGACGACGCGCAGTGCCTCCGCATGATCCCGGCCATCGAAAGCACGGCCGTCCACGAGCCGGATGCCCATCGTCTCGAAGTACGCCGGCGTCACACGCCGGAACCACGCCGTGGTCTCGTGTCCCGGTTCCGGGAGAGGGCGTCCTTCCACCACGAAGTCCACGTCGCCGTCGAACCCCGTCAGGGGCACCGTGTTCGTGAAGGCCACCGACGAGACACCATGGAGGGCCGTCAGGCCCTCGTGCAGGGCGTTGTAGAAGGGACGGCGGGCGTCGGCGTCCGGATACCGGGACGCGGGCAGGTTGATGCGCATGGTGACGACCCCCTCCGGCCGGAACCCCAGGTCCCGAGCCCGGAGGTTCGCGAAGGAGCGGAGCAGCAGACCCGATCCGACCAGAAGCACCAGCGCCATGGCGACTTGTGCGGTCACCAGCGTGCTCCGCACCAGGATCCCGCGCCTCGATCGGCTCTGCCCCATCCCTCCCTCCCGGATGGCCTGGAACGTGCCCCACCGGGATCCGAGGATCGCCGGCACCATCCCGAAAAGGAGCCCCGCCAGGAGCGTGACGGCCGCGCTCACGCCGAGAGCGCGCGCGTCGACGCTCACCTCAGCGAGCCGAGGCGTCCCCGGAGGGGCCAGGCCGACCAGCAGGTCCGTGCCGGCGAACGCCAGGGCCGTGCCGACGAGGCCCCCGAGCGCGGCGAGGACCAGGCTTTCGGTCAGGAGCTGGGTGGCGAGCCGCTTCTGCCCCGCGCCCAGAGCGATGCGCACGGCCATTTCGCTCTCGCGAGATGTGGCTCGGGCCAGAAGGAGGTTGGCAACGTTCACGCACGCCACCAGCAGTACGAAGGCCACGGCGCCGAGCAACACGAGGAGGCCGGCTCGCGCCTCCGCCACGAGGTCGTCCCGGAGCGGGATGACGCGAAAGCCCATGCCGGTATTCGAGCTCGGATGCGCCGCCTCCAGGCGGCGTCCCACCTCGGCCACGTCGACCCCGCCTCGCTCCACCGACACTCCCTCAGCGAGCCGGCCCACGGCCCTCCAACTGAACCCCCCTCGCTGGCCCTGAACCGCCGTCAGGTCCACCTGGGTCGGTATCCACAGCTCGGCATCAGGTACGAAGGGCGGCCGGAAGCCCTCGGGCATGACCCCGACCACGGTAGACGGCACGTCGTTCAGGACGAGCGCCTGACCCAGCACGTCCGGGTCCCCACCCAGCGCGGACTGCCAGAACGAGTGGCTCAGGAGCACCACGTCGGCGCTCCCCGGTTCGTGATCGTCGGAGCCGAAGCCCCGACCAAGGGCCGCCTCGACGCCCAGGACCTCGGAGAACATCCCCGGCGAGATCACTCCCCCAAGAAGCTGCCGCGCCTCACCCCGCTCCGTGAGGATCGGGCTCGCTCCGCCCCACGCCGCCAAAGCCTCCAGACTCGCCACGTCCTGACGCAGGTCCGCGAAGTTGGCCCACGACAGCCACTCGTCGTCCGGCCCGCCCCGCCGCGTCACGTCGGACCACAGGCTCACCAACTCGTCGGGTTCCGGGAACGGGAGCGGCCGGAACAGGATGCCGTCCACCACACTGAAGATGGCCGTGTTCGCGCCGATTCCCAGACCCAACGTCAGGAGCGCCACCACCGTGAAGGCCGGACTCCTGCAGAGTTGCCTCAGCGCGAAGCGCGCGTCGCCGAGGATGCGTCCGATCCGCTCGCCCCGCTTCGCTTCCACCGACATCCGCTTGGTCATCTTCCGCATCGCCTCCTTGACCCCGTCCACGTCGCCAAAGCGGCGGCGAGCCTCCGCCTCCGCCTCGACACGGTCCATCCCCCCCGCCACGAGCGCCTCGATCTTCGCCTCTATGTGGAAGCGCACCTCGTCGTCCACGGCGCGGCTCACCTCATCGCGGGCATCCGTGAAACGGAGATGCCGCCTGGGCTGAGGCCCGCGGGTGGTCATCGCCCCTCCCCTCTGGTCACGACCGTGGCGTCTCCGTCGCCAGGGCCTTGGCCACGGCATCGGAATACTGCGTCCACGTGGAACGCTCCCGCCCGAGGCGTGCCATCCCCTCCTGGGTGAGGCGGTAGAACTTGGCCTTGCGATTGTTCTCCGACAGTCCCCACTCGGCAGAGATCCACCCTCTGGCCTGGAGGCGGTGGAGCGCGGGATAGAGGGTGCCCTCCTCGACCAGGAGCGTCCCGTCCGTCACGGACTGGATCCACTCGGACACGGCGTAGCCGTGCTTGGCCTCCCCGGACAGTGCCTTCAGGATGAGCATGTCCACTGTGCCGCGGATCAGGTTCAGGTTGTCGTGGCCCACGTTGTCTCCTCGCTGTGCGGACCAGCCGGATGGCCTCCCGGGGCCCCCTATGGTTTCAAGGGGAAAGGTACACACGCTCCCCTTTGGTTGCAAGGGGAGGCCGGCCCAGGAGTGGGCGTTACGCCCTCTCCTCCTTCGCGAGAGTCTCCAGGGCCCCTTCCACCGCATGGAGGAGGTCGGGAACGGAGAAGGGCTTCCTGAGGAACCGGTCGGCGGCGCCGAGCTCCTGGGCCACCCTACCCGGGTAGCCGGACATGAACACGACGGCCATGCGCTCGTGAACGGTCTGGAGATGCCGGGCGAGTTCGCGGCCACCAACACCGGGCAGGACCAGGTCCATGAGGACGACATCCGGCACCCGCGGGGTCATCTGGAGGCGCCGCTCGACCTCGTCGGCGTTGGCGGCTACCATCACCTCGTGTCCGTGCCGCTCGAGAGCTCGGCAGGCCGCTCTCAGGAGTTGCTGGTCATCCTCGACGATCAGGATCAGGGCCATTCGGGGCGCTCTTGGGATCTTCGCGCCCTGGGGGGGACGGTTCAGGTTAAACATGCCACAAACCTGCGATGAGGCAAAGAGGCGCCCGGTTCGAACCGTCGACTCGGTCGACGGCGGGGCGGCTCTGCCGCCCCGTCCGGGCGGCGCCGTCACCTGGAGGAACGCAGAAGCGCCCAGGCTCGTCCGACCCAGGCGCTT
>DASWKP010000432.1:0-12633 GCA_036396575.1 Longimicrobiales bacterium
CTCGTGGTTCGCCAGGATCTGTAGCGTGCGCCGCTGCCCTTCGGCCAGCCCGGACCAGAGCGTCTCGTACCCGGACGCGTGGGCGGCGACGACCTGCTCGAACGCCCGCTCCACGCCTGCCGAGTCGATCCTTCCCCCGGCCATCCCCAGGACGAACGCCTCCCGGGCGAGACGGATCCGTGCCTCCGTGCTCGGGCCCGTCAGGTCCAGGATGAGACGGCCCAGGCCCGGCTCCGGCGCGACACCATGGGCGGCCATGCGCTCCTCGATCCAGGGCTCCATGTGGTGGCGGCCGATGGGTCCGACATCGAGGCGCGGGGTGTTGTAGAATGCCCCCTTCGGCGCCACGAGCCGGTCGACCAGGGAGAGCATGGAGCCCGCCATGAGGTACCCGAGGTGCCCGGTATCCTGTACGAGACTCCGGAGGAACCCCCCTACAGACGGTAAGTGCCCGTTAGGACATCTGACAGTCTCGGTGCCGGGTCAGAACGCCACCATCTGGGTGACCTTGAGCGTCAGGCTCCGGCCGGGTGCGACGTGCTCGCCCGTGGCAAAGCGCTGCTCGTTCCACACCAGGAAGACGTCGCTCAGGGGGTGGTGGATGAAGTTGAAGCGCACGTTGGAGTTGAGGAGGCGGGTGGCGGGGTCGTACTGGACCAGGGCGTCCACGAAGGTGTTGGTGTTGAACGAGTAGTTGGTCCGGGACGTCCAGAACGTCTTCACGAAGTCGGCGTCGGGCTCATCCAGCTCCGCCGACGTGCGCTGCACCGCGAGGGTCGTGCGGAAGCGGTATGACGGCTTGAAGGTGCCATTGAGGCTCAGCGTGCGCTGGGTTCCGCTCCAGAGCCCGCCCACGATGCCTGTGACCCCCCCGGAGAAGGTGGCGCTGGCGTCCGTGCTGCCCCGGACCTGCCACTCGGTCCAGCCGTACCCGCCCGGTGGGATGGGACCGACGCGCCGGTCGATGGTGAAGGGGTCTTCGATGAGCTGGAACTCGGGATTCGCCGACACTTCCCAATATCCGCCATCCTCCAGGAAGAACGTGTAGCCGGTGTGGAGGCGCTTGGCCACCATCCTGCCGTCCAGATCCTCGATGTAGTTCCACACGATGTGCGGGTGCATCTCCCGGATGCCGTGGCGGCGGAGGCCCTCGGGCCGGGGCCGGACGCCCCAGTCGATGAAGTACTTGCGGATGCCGGTGCGGCGGTAGTAGCCCAGGTCGTCGGCGAAGCCCTCGCCGATCTGCATGAGCCCCAGCTTGATGTGGTGGAAGTTCCCTTCCCGGTTCAGGGAGGTGCGCCACGCGTACTGTCCGTCGGGGATGCCGGGGGTCTCGGAGCGCACGTAATACGTGCTCCAGTCCAGGTCACCGGGAAAGCGGATGTAGGTGTCGCCCCCCACGACCCGGTTGAACCCCCCGGTGTTGCCTTCGCCGTTCCGCAGGAGGAAGATCCCTCCCACGTCCGAGCCCCGGAGGATGTTCTTCCGCACGCGCATGACGGCCCAGTCGGCGGTGGGCGTGCCATCCGTCCCGCCAGTGCGCATCCACAGGCCGCCCAGGACGAGCCCCGCGGCCTGACCCGTGAGGCGCACGCCCCCGTCGATGGGGAGCGCCCGGCCGTCCTCGGTGATGCCGATGCGTCGGCTGAAGAAGAGGAGGAGGTCCTCGTCGGGGGTGGGCGTCAGGATCACCCGGGTGTTGCGCGCCGCGTCCCCCATGTAGAAGAGCCCAGAGTTCTCCAGGAAGAACTCCCGCTTCTCCTGGAAGAAGAGGCTGAACTGCGTGAGGTTCACGCGCTGCTCGTCGGCCTCCACCTGGGCGAAGTCGGGGTTGGCGGTCACGTCCAGGGTGAGGCCCTCGGTGAGCCGGTACTTGACGTCCACGCCCACCTCGACCTGGCGCTCGAAGTCCTCCCCGCCGGTCTCCCGCACGGCGCCGGCGAGGGCGAAGGGCTTGACCCTCAGGTCGCGGCCTCCGGAGGCGTGGGGGAGGCCCGTGAGGTCCCCGGCCAGCGACAACCGGAACAGGTTGTACGACCGGGGAATGGGCGCCCAATAGGCCACCTCGTTGTTGCGCCGCAGGAGGCGCGCGAAGTTGACGCCCCATGCGCCGCCCTCGGGATCGAAGCGGAGCGCCCGGAACGGGATCTCCATCTCCAGGGTCCAGCCGTCGGCAGCCCGGGCCGTCTCCACACGCCAGATGGCGTCCCAGGACAGGTTCACCTCCCGGCCCTCGTTGGCCACCTGAGCGTCCCCCCGGGCACCCTCGGGGTTGGTCTTGAAAACGTACCCGCTTCGCCGGTCCCGGAAGGTGTCCAGGATGAGCTGGAAGCCGTCCTGGCTGGTGTCCTCGAAGTCCTTGCGGATGTCGTTGACGGTCGGCTCCTCCGCGTCGTGGAGCCGGGCCGCCACGTAGAGGTTCGCGTCGTCGAACGCGACCCACACCTCGGTCCGCTCCGAGGCGGGCTCCCCTTCCCGGGGCTCGGCCTGGGTGAAGCCCGTGGCGTTTGGGGGGGCCTGCCAGGCCGCCTCGTCCAGGCGGCCGTCCAGGCGGATCTCCCCGGTGAGGCGGGTGGCCGTCATGGTGGGGCGCTCGGTGTCGCCACCGGGGCGGGAAGGAAGGGTCTGGGCCGCAACGCTCGCGGGCGCGAGGAGGGCGAAGGGGAGGACGATCTGGACGACTGGGGACGTTGGGCGCACTGGCCGGCTCCGCGCGGGGATCGAGGACGACGGCAATGTGGGGGGGGAGGCGTCCGACCGCTACGGCGCCGGTCTCGCTGTTCGGGACCGTCACACGCCGTAGGTCCCACGTGGTGAGGCGGCTCCCGCCCCTTGTGACGGAGCCGGCGCGGTCTATATTTACAAATATTGTGATAAAATATCGCCTCCTACCGGTACCGGCGCCGCACCTATGCCCGAACACGCCCACCTCACCGACCTGGAGCAGATCCTCCTCCTTTCCGTCCTGCGCCTGGGGAAAGGAGCCCACGGGGCGGCCATCCAGGCGGACCTGGAGGAGAGCGCCCGGCGGAGCGTGGCCGTCGGCAGCATCCATGTCACCCTGGCGCGCCTCGAAGAGCGGGGGCTGGCCAGCTCCCGCAAGGGGGAGCCTCAGGACCGGCGGGGCGGCAAGGCCCGGCGTATCTATGCCGTGACCCATGAGGGGCGGGCAGCCCTGGCGTGGGGGCGGGAGGTCATCGACCGGCTCTGGGACGGCGTGCCCGCCGAAGGCGAGGCGTGACGCTGCCCGGGTGGGTCAGGGCCTTTCTGCGGCTGGCCCTGCCCCGGGAGTTCGTCGGGGACGTGCTGGACGACCTGGAGGATGGCCTCGCCCGGGCGGGGGGGCGCCGCGCCGCCCGGCGTCGACTCGCCGGGGAGTTGCTGCGCACGCCGTACGTGGGGCTGTGGAAGCAAGCGCGCAGGATGCGCGCCGCCGGGACGCGGCGGGAGAGGCTGGCCAGGGAAAGGGGGTTCGGGATGGGCTGGATGACAGGAACGGGAGGAGCGGGCGCGGAACTCCGGGTGGCGACCCGATCCCTGGCGCGGCGGCCGATATACGGGGCGGTCGCCATCTTGACGCTGGTGGCCAGCATCGGCTCGGCGACCCTGATCTTCAGCGTCCTCGAGGGCGTGCTCCTCCGAGCCCTCCCCTTCGAGGGAGGCGAGCGCGTCTACCGGATCTTCGCTACCAACGAGGCGTGGCGGGACGCCGACCAGGAGGTGCTCCGGAACGCCTGGGACCGACTCGACCTGACCGAGGACATGGTGGAGGCCCTGCGGGGGGCCATCCCGGGGGCGGAGGTCCTGGGGGCGTACCACAACGCGACCGTGCGCCTGGAGGACGGGCTTGCCCCGGTCCGGCTCAACGGCGCCTACATCCTCCCGGGCTTCTTCGAGACCCTCCCCATGCGCCCGGTCCTGGGGCGCCTTCCCGGAGAGGACGAGACGGCGTCGGGCGCCTCCGTGACGGTGATCGGCGAGGGGCTCTGGTCCTCCCGCTACGGTCGGGATCCCGACGTCCTGGGGCGGAGCGTGACCCTCGGAGGCAGGCAGGCGACCATCGTGGGCGTGTTGCCGGGCAACTTCGGGGTGCCCTCGGAGCTGGCCCGCTGGTGGGCCCCCCTCCCGCCGGACTTCGCGGACGGCCGCACGGACGCCGCGGTGTTCGCCGGGCTGGTGCGCCTGGACGAGTCCGCCGACGCCGCCGCGGCCGCCGAGGGGGTGACCCGCGTGGGCTCGGCCCTGGCGGAGGGCAACCCGACGTACGCGTCCATGGGGGTCAACCTCCAACCCTTCTCCGAGCTCCTGGTGGCCGACGTGCGGGAGGGCATCCGCCTGCTCTTCTTCGCCGTGGTGGCAGTGGTGCTCATCGCCAGCGTCAACCTGGCCAACCTGGTGGTGGCCCGGGGCGCCCGGCGCCGGAGCGAGCTGGCCATGCGGACCGCCCTTGGGGCGAGCCGGGCCTCCCTGGTGGGGACCATGCTCTCCGAGACGCTGGTCCTGTGCGGGGTGGGAGGCGGGCTGGGCGTGCTGGCGGCCACCCAGCTCCTGGACCCGTTCCTGGCTCTCCTCACCTGGGCCTCCCCCGACTTCCCGCGGCTGGACGACGTGGGGCTGAACGGCGCCGTGCTCCTGTTCGCCACGGGTGTGACCGTTCTGACGGCCGTGCTCTCCGGCCTCCTGCCGGCTCTGGCCGCCTCCCAGCGGTCGCCATGGGAGGCCCTCCAACAGGGCCGGCGCAGCCGGGGCGGGAGGGCGACCCGCCGGACCCAGCGGACCCTCCTGGCGGTGGAGGCGACCCTGGCCATGGTGCTCCTCACCGGGGCGGGCCTCCTCACGCGCAGCGCGCTCCACGTGGCCTCCATCGACCCGGGCTACGACCCCGAGGTGGTGGCGTACGTGGGCGTCCAGACCTCAGACGGGCGCTACGAGACTCCCGCCGAGGCCAACGCCCTGGGCGAGGCCCTGGAGGCGCGGCTGAGGCGCTTGCCCGGCACGGTCTCCGTGGCCCGGGCCTCGGCGCTCCCCGGGCTGGGGGGCGCCGACGGTAAGCTCTTCTGGCCCTTGGGCGGGAGCATGGAGACGGCCACGGTCACGTGGTCCACCGCCGTGTCCCCGGGCTACTTCGAGGCACTGGGCATCCCTGTCGTGGCCGGCCGGGCCGTGACGGCGGCCGACGGCCCGCAGGACACACCCGCCGTGGTGGTGAGCGAACTGTTCGCCCGGCGCTTCTTCGGGGAGGAGGACCCCGTGGGGCGCACGGTGATGATGGGCACGGGGGTGCGGCTGGAGGGGGGCCGCGTGGTGGCCGACGGCCAGAAGGAGACGATCGTCGTCGGGGTGGTGGCGGACGTGCGTCAGTTCGCCGTGATCATGGAGCCCGAGCCGGGGGTGTACCTGCCCATCGCCCAGACCGGCGGCGCGGACCCGGAGCTGATCCTCCGCACCGCCGGCCCTCCGGAGGAGGTCCTGGAGGCCGCGCGCGCCGAGATCCTGGCCGAGGATCCCGCGCTGCTGATCACCGAGACCGACGTACTCCTCCGTTCCATGCGCCGCCTCATGGGCGCGCTGGAGGTGCGCATGATCCTGGTGGTGGCCCTGGCGGGGCTGGCCGCCTTCCTCACGGTGGTGGGGATCTACGGCGTGGTGGCCTACGTGGTCTCGGACCAGGTCCACGAGATCGGGCTGCGCATGGCCCTGGGGGCCCGGACCGGGGGCGAGTCCAGCCGCATCGTGAGGCACGCCCTGGCGCCGGTGGTGGCGGGCGGAGTCCTGGGGCTGGGGGGCGCCTGGGCGGCGTCGGGGCTCCTGGAGGACGCCCTCTTCGGCGTGGAGGCGTTGGACCTGCCCACGTACGCGGTGGTGCTGACCCTCCTGGTCGCCGCGGCCACGCTGGCGGCGTGGCTCCCCGCCCGGCGGGCGGCCTCCGTGGACCCCATGAGGGTGCTCACGGAGGAGTAGGCTTGACGAGCGGACCGCTCGTTGCTTATCAAAGAAAAGGCCCCCCCGTTGATGACTTCACTGCATTCAACGGAGGGGCTTATGAGCAGGAAGGCCGGCGGATGACCATCTTCCGACTGGAGCGCGTGACGCGCCATCCCGCCACGGAGGAGCAGGAGATCGGCCTGGCGCTCTACAACGCGTGCATGGACCACTTCGTAGAGTTCCTCGGGCAACGCGGGCTGGGGTTGTCGTACGATTCCTGCGCGGCGGCCGTGGCGATCCGAGCACACCGCAGCTATCCGGCCCTGCCGGATCGGGATTTCGCGGCTCTGTACGGATCCTCCCGTCTGTTCACCGGCCTGGATCCGGACCGCGCCCGGACCCGGTGCCGTGGTTTCTCCCGATCCCGCGACGTGGAGCATGCCGAGCAGGAGGCCATCCTGAACGCCGACGGGCGTGGCCGCGCCTTCTGGGCTCATTCCGGCCACCACCACATCTACGTGGATCTCGAGCCCTGCGAGGATTGCGAGCAGTGGCTGGAGGATCGGATGGAGAACTGGTACGTGCATTACACGAGCAGCCTCAGGGGGTCGCGCCGCATCACCCTACGCCGCAAACGCGCCCGTAGTGAGACCTTCGGCCGCCAGGTCGAGCCGACAAAGAAGCAGAGAACCTGAGCCCGGGCGATGCAGGCCACGTCCTCTGGCGACGGAGACGCCACCAAGGCGGCTGACCGCCAAGTCGAGCTCCTGGACCTGTCCGGGCTGAGGCTCGAGCCTCACGTGGAGGAGGCCGTGCTCCTGGCCCGAGCGCGGGTCGGGGGCCATGCCGTAAGCGCGCGAGACCTGCTCGAAGGCGCGGTCCGGATCGGTCGGACCTCCACCGCGTCGGCCTCGTTCAACCAGCTGGGACAGCACCTGGAGAAGCTCAAGCCCCGGGTGCCCGACGCCCAGGCACTCTCGGGCACCAGCGAGGGCGGGGTCCTGCCCGACCGCATTCTGGCGACTCCGGGGCTCGTCGCTTCCTTTCGCGTTGCGGAGCCCTTCCTGAACGGCACCGTCTGGGGGCGGGACCTCGTGACCCTTGCCCTGCTGGCGACGGAAGACCCGTCCCTCGAAGAGGTCGTGCGGGAGGGCGGCGCGAAGTTGGATGCGCTGCGGGACGCGTGGTTCCAGTACGTCGTGGGTTGGGGAGAACCCAGGAGCCCGGAGGAATGGCAGAGGTGGTACCGGGCCGCGGGCGTCACCCCTCCCGGTGCCGAGGAACCGGAGCCCGACACGGAGGTGCCGACGTACCTCCTGACCTGGAATCCTGCCCGCTACGCCTTCGATGACCTCCGCGTCCGGGCCCGCGAGATCCGGGAGTTGGGCTCCACCACTTTCCCATGGTCGACGGGCAACCGACTGGCCGTCGAGGCAGGGGCCCGGGTCTTCCTGCTGAAGCAGGGCGAGGGCGAGCGGGGGCTGGTGGGCGAGGGGGTTGCCGTGGGCGAGGTGCGATCGCGGCGGCGCACCAAGACCAAGGGAGGGCCGGCGCAGCCGTCCAATCAGGTGGACGTGGAGTGGAGCTTCCTGTCCCCCACGCCGGTCCTCCCCTGGGACGAGCTGACGCGGCTCACCGGCGACGATTCCATCTGGTCGACCCGCGCGTCGGGCGTCGAGTTGAAGGCGGACCTCGTGGCCCGGGTCCTTCCCGCGTGGGAGGCGGCGGTCGCCGGCGCGCGGGAGCGGCGGCCTTCGCTTCTGGACTCTGACCTGGACCGCTCGGCCTATCTCGAGCGCCTGGACGACGAGGCCCACCGGGTGCTGGCATGGGCCGACGCCCTGAGGTTGGCCACGGACCGGGGATCGGTCCACGTGGAGCACCTCCTGGGCGCTATTCTGGATGCTTCCGACGCCCTGGGCCCCGTCCTTGGGTCCGCCGGCATCGACGTCGGCCTCGCGCGCCAGGAGCTCACGTCCCGGGACGGGACGCAGCTACCGACGCTCTCCGCGCCGCCGTCCGGTGCGCGCTCCTCGCTGGACTCCCTGCCGGTCCTCTCCTCCCACGCGTTCGCCGCCCTCCAGATCGCGGAGACCCTCGCCGATCGCCGGGCCGCGGGCGTGGTGGGGGTCCGGGAGGTCATCGAGGGAGCGTTCTCGGTCACGTCCTGCACCATGATCCGGCGGCTCGCCCGCATCGGCCTGTCGCGGTCCGTCCTGCCATGGGCCGAGGATGTACCCGTTCGCCAGGCGGGTTACCTCTCCGACACCACGTCGGGGCGGGACCTGTTGGACATGACCCGGGAAGCCCGCAATCTGGCCGCGGTGATGGCCGGGAGGACGGTGGCGCCTCCGCTGTCGATTGGCCTGTTCGGCGAGTGGGGCTCAGGAAAGAGCTTCTTCATGAAGCTGCTCCAGAAGGAGGTGCGCGCCCTGGAGGTGGCCGAGGATCCCGCCTTCTGCCGCCGTGTGGTGCAGATCCGCTTCAATGCCTGGCACTATATCGACAGCAACCTGTGGGCCAGCCTGGCCAACGAGGTCTTCGAACAGCTCGGGCGGGAGATCGAGGCAGGGCGGCCGCAGGACCCCGCGAGCGGGCGGGACGAGCGCCGCAAGGAGCGTATTCGGCTGCTCATGGCCACGCGCCGTTCCCGGAGCGAGCTGGAGGAGGCGGAGAAGCTGCGGGACGAGGTCGCCGGGGAGCTGGACCGGGCCGAGGCCGAGGTCGAGCGGTTCCGCGACGATCGGTGGCTCCTGACCTCCTCCCTCGGCGCCCGGAGCGTCGCCGACGAGACGCTGCGCCGCTTTCTGGACCGACTGGAGGTGCGGCGATCCCTGGACCTGGCTTTGGCGCCCCTGGGGCTGGCAGCCGAGGACCTGGAGCCCGCCGAGGTCCGTCGCCGCATCCAGGCGTACCGGGGCTGGTCGGCGCACTTTCACGCGTGGTGGGACGCCGTCGCGCGGACGTCGCCCTCTCAGATTCTGGTGGCGCTCGCCCTGGTGGCCCTGGCCTGGTTCGTGTTTCAGGACCCGTTGGAGCTGCTGCCGGAGCTGGCCGGCGCCATCGGTACGGGACTGGCGGCCGCGGCGGCGGTCGTCGCGCCCTGGGCCGGGCGGATCCGGGAGTTGGTGAGCCGGCTCCGGCCCCTGGCGGAGGACTTCGCCCGGTTCCGTTCGGAGATCAAGGACGAGGTTTCCCGGGAGAGCCGGGACAAGCTCGAGTTGGTCCAGGAGCAGCTCGATCGGGCCGAGGCCCGGCGCACGGCGGTGCGGGAGGAGCTGCTCGAGACCGAGCAGGATCTTCGGGAGCTGCTGGCCGACAGCGGCATCCAGGAATTCGTCCGGCGGCGCCGGGAGAGCCAGTACTATCGTCAGCGCCTGGGTGTCATCGCACGGGCGCGCCAGGACTTCGAGGAGCTCAGCCAGCTGCTGGAGAATACGCGCACGGGTCCCGGCGTCGCGGCAGCCGACGAGGAGTTCCTGAGCGAGGCCGACCGGGTTCTGGAGAAGGAAATGGCGGCGTATCGGCCCACCATGCCGGACGTGGACCGCATCATCCTGTACATCGACGACCTGGACCGCTGTCCGGAGGGCAAGGTGGTGGACGTGCTCCAGGCGGTGCACCTGCTCCTCGCGTTCAAGCTGTTCGTCGTGGTGGTGGGGGTGGATCCCCGGTGGTTGCTCCACTCCCTCGCGGAGAGGTCGGACGTCTTCAGCGAGGAGAACGCGTCGCCCGCACCCAAAGAGGTAGGCGGGCGCAAGCGGTACTGGAGCTCCACCCCCATGGACTATCTGGAGAAGATCTTCCAGATCCCCCTGCACCTGAAGCCCATGGGGGAGGAGGGCTTCGGGGCGCTGGTGAACGCCCTCACGAGGGACGAGGAGCCGGAAGCGGAAGGCCAGGCCGGACCGGCCGGGGCCGCCGGAGCCGCTGCGGCCAACGGCCGCCGCGACGGCTCGGACGCTGTCGAGGAAGCTGGCGAAGCCGAGCGCCCGGAGCCGTCACGGGACGCGGAGGACCCGGCGGACGAGGCGGGCGTCGAGGACCGGAAGGACACTCGAGAGCGAACGAGCCAGGAGGGGCGCGACAGCGGCCTCGCTGACGGCACTGACGCCGCCGCTGACGCCGCCGCCGCTGACGCTGACGGCGCTGACGCTGACGACAGCGACAGCCGTGCCCCCGGAGACTCCGAGGACCCCGCCGATCCGGACCCCGCCGACCCGGACGCCGACCCCGTCCCGTTCACGCCCGCCCTCCCTCGTCCCAGGCTGGCCATCGCCGATTGGGAGCGCGCGTTCATGCGTGCGCTACACCCGTTCATCGACTCGCCCCGCTCGGCCAAGCGCTTCGTCAACGTCTATCGCCTGGTGCGCGCGGCCCACGTGGAACCGTCCCTGGTTCCCGAGTCGATCGGAGGCGAGCCGGGTGAGAAGCGTGAGGACGACGCACATCGCGTGGTGATGTTCCTCCTGGCCATCATGACCGGGTACCCGAGCGCCGCGCTCGAGCTGTTCGGACGAATGCGGTGGGACGGCGCGGGAGGCCCGTGGTCGGCGTTCCTGAACGGACTGGCGGAGGACGAGCCCGGGGATGTCGGCCCGGACGAATGGCGGGACTTCCTGGCCGCCCTCCACTCCGTGGCTGAGGAGCTGGATCGGGTCAAGATCCCCTTCGACCCGGCCGTGGAGGAGATGGATACCTGGACCACGGAGGTCTCGCGTTACTCGTTCCGCTCGGGTCAGGCGCTCCGGCGGCAGGGACAGGGGTCCGGCCCCCTGCCATAGCGACGCCTCCCGCGTTAGCTTGCGCCGGAGCTTCCCGGAGCGGCTCCCGATCCTCCCCCTTCAGCAGACCGGAGACGACGCGCGGAATGGACGATCCCAGGTATCCCATCGGGCCCTTCACCCCCAAGGGCCGCCCGTTGACCGAAAGCGAGCGCTCGGCGGCGATCGACCGAATCGAAGCGCATCCCGCCAACATGCGGGCCGCCGTGGCGGGCCTCTCCGACGAACAGCTCGACACGACCTATCGGGACGAGGGCTGGACCGTACGCCAGGTGGTGCACCACGTCGTGGATTCCCACGTCAATGCGTACGTTCGCTTCAAGAAAGTCCTCACGGAGGAGCATCCCACGGTCGGCGTCTACGAGGAGAGCCTATGGGCGGAACTCCCGGACGCGAGAAGCGCTCCGGTGGACGGCTCCCTGGCCATCCTGGATGCGCTGCACGCCCGCTGGGTCTCCGTCCTCCGTGCTCTGGGACCCGACGACTTCGCCCGGAAGGCCCATCACCCCGAGATCGGCGACATCGACGTGGACGTGCTGGTGCAGATCTACGGCTGGCACTGTCCGCATCACGAGGCGCACATCACGACCCTGCGCGAGCGGATGGGCTGGTAGGGCGCCGGGTAGGGCGCCGGCCGCTCAGGCTCCTCCGCCGGACTGCCCCCCCGACGCCGCGCTCGCGGGCCGGACGGTCGGGTACTCGATCCCGAGCTGCTCCAGATAGGTGTCGAAGCGGGTGGGATCGTAGATGTTGGGCTCGATGAGGGGCCGGTAGCGCTCCATCTTCTCGGCGTTGAGGAAGGTCGGCGGCTCCGTGCCTTCGGGGATCAGGGACGTCCACGTGTAGTCCTTCGTGGTGACCTCACGGTGGTACGTCCAGGCCTCCTCCACCGTGCTGGGGTCCGCCGCCAGGTCCACGGCGGTCATGGCGATGATCTGGGCCCCGTGGTTGGCGCCCTTGTGGGCGATGGGAGTGGCCATGGCGATCGCGCTGGACCAGTGGTGGCCCGTCATGCCCGGGATGTTGGCCGCGTATCTGAGGCGCACCGTGGGGAGGTTCCAGGACACCTCGGCGATGTCGTCGGAGCCCCCGCCCGTGCCCTGGCTCGCCTCCCGCAGGCTGTCCTGCAGCTCGGTGCGGAGCCCCACGGTGTCGGACCCCATCTCCCGCTGGGCGGCTTTGGCAAGCGCCTGGTCCGCCTCCGACCACTCGGGCAGCCCCACCTCCAGGATGTTGCCGTGCATGACCTCCGCCAGGACCCTGTTCATGTTGCTGGGCCATGCCGAGCCCAGGACGCGCTCGGTGACCTCCGTTTCGGTCATCAGGGCGGCCCCCCGCGCCATCGTGCGTCCCAGCTCGTGCAGCTCCTTGATGCGGTCGTAGTCCAGCTCCCGGAAGTAGTACCAGACCGAGGCCTCCGAGGGCACCACGTTGGGCTGATTGCCACCGTGGTAGATCATGTAGTGGGAGCGTTGCTGGAGCCGCAGGTGCTCGCGGCGGAAGTTCCAGCCCACGTTCATCAGCTCCACGGCGTCCAGAGCGCTCCGTCCCGCCCAGGGCGAGCCCGCGCCGTGGGCGCTCCTGCCGTGGAAGCTGAACAGCGTGGACACCAGCCCCGACCCGCTGATGCCCCACGTCGTGCTCGTGCTGTTGGACACGTGGGTGGAGAGCATGACATCCACGCCCTCGAAGAGCCCCGCGTTGACCATGAACGTCCGGCTGGCCACCAGCTCCTCGGCCACCCCGGGAATGACCTTGAGCGTCCCGGATAGGCCGTACTTCTCCATGACGCGCTTGGCTGCGATGGCCCCCACCACGTCCACGGCGGCGGCGCTGTTGTGACCCTCTCCGTGGCCGGGTCCACCGGGGATGAGGGGGTCGTGGTACGCGACGCCCGGTCTCTGGGACGTCTCCGGGAGGCCGT
>DASWKP010000433.1:0-13874 GCA_036396575.1 Longimicrobiales bacterium
CCCGGTGCCGGGAGCCCCTCTCCTTCCCCTCCCCCTGCCCCTGTCTCCCTGACGGCGGGCCCGCTTTCTTTGACCCCGGCATCCGCTGATCCGCTGGGGTCGCGTCGCGGCCTTCCCTCTCCCGTCGGCGCCTCGCCGCGCGGGATTCCTCACAGCACAGCGTCCTGAAAGGAGACCGAGCGCCAGATGGATTACCTGTCCAACTTCATGGAAGCGGTCAAGGCGAAGAACCCCGCCGAGCCCGAATTCCATCAGGCGGTCTACGAGGTGGCGGAATCGATCGAGCTGGTCCTCGAACGCCACCGCGAATACCGGACGGCCAAGATCCTCGACCGAATCATCGAGCCCGAGCGCGTCATTCTCTTCCGAGTGCCGTGGATGGATGACCAGGGTGGCATCCAGATCAACCGGGGCTTCCGGATCGAGATGAACAGCGCCATAGGGCCCTACAAGGGGGGCCTGCGCTTCCACCCCTCGGTCAACCTGGGCATTCTGAAGTTCCTCGCCTTCGAGCAGGTCTTCAAGAACGCTCTGACCACGCTCCCCATGGGGGGCGGCAAGGGAGGGTCCGACTTCGACCCGAAGGGCAAGAGCGACAACGAGGTCATGCGCTTCTGCCAGAGCTTCATGACGGAACTCTTCCGCCACATCGGCCCCGACACCGACGTCCCGGCAGGGGATATCGGCGTGGGCGGCCGGGAGATTGGCTTCCTGTTCGGCCAGTACAAGAGGATCGCCAACGAATTCACGGGCGTCCTGACGGGCAAGGGAGTCGGCTGGGGAGGCTCCCTCATTCGACCCGAGGCCACGGGCTACGGCGCCGTCTACTTCGCGGCCGAGATGTTGGCCACGCGCGGCGAGACCCTCGAGGGCAAGGCGTGCCTCGTGTCGGGCTCCGGAAACGTGGCCCAGTACACCGCGGAGAAGATCCTCGACCTGGGCGGCAAGGTCCTCACCTTCTCGGACTCGTCGGGCTACATCTATGACGAAGCCGGCATCGACCGGGACAAGCTCGCCTTCGTCATGAAGCTGAAGAACGAGCGCCGCGGCCGCATCAAGGAGTACGTGGACGAGTACGAGGGCGCGGTCTACGCGGCCCTGGAGGCCAACGGCGACCACAACCCGCTCTGGGACCACAAGGCGGACTGCGCATTCCCGTCGGCCACCCAGAACGAGATCAACGAAGCGGACGCCCAGAACCTGCTGAACAACGGCGTCTACGTGGTGTCGGAGGGCGCCAACATGCCCACCGCGGTGGACGGCGTGAACCTGTTCCTGCAGGCCAGGATCCTGTACGGTCCCGGCAAGGCCGCCAACGCCGGCGGCGTGGCCGTTTCCGGCCTGGAGATGGCACAGAACAGCATGCGATACGGGTGGACGCGCGAGGAGGTGGACCACCGCCTCCAGATCATCATGAAGAGCATCCACCAGACGTGCGTCGACGTGGCCGAGCGCTTCGGCGCCCCGGGCAACTACGTGCACGGGGCCAACATCGCCGGCTTCCTGAAGGTGGCGGACGCCATGCTGGACCAGGGCCTGGTCTGAATCCGCGGTAGAAGGTAGAACACATCAGGGAGCGGGGCCGGTCCGGCCGGCCGGTCCCGCCCAGCCGACGGACGGCACCCCGATGCCGGGTGGTCAGGTTGCGCCCGGCCTCGGGGTCGTGTGGTTGCCCGTCGGGGGATCCGACTCAGCGGCCGACGACGGCAAGGCATGAAGACCAGCTTCGAGTTCGACGAGCGCTACGGAAACCGCTCCGGCGGCTTCCGGGACCTCATGCGGGTCCAGATCCGGAGCATTCTCTTCGTGTCGAGCCTGTACGAGTCGTTCATCATGGCCGAGGACGGGCACCTCCACGAGCTCGTCCTGAGCAAGTTCCTGGACCTGAACCTCCGGGTGGTGCCGGACCTGCGGCGGGTGCCCTCCGGGCGAGAGGCGTTGGCCCTCCTGGAGTCCGCCAGGCGCTACGACCTCGTCATCGCCAGCCCGGAGCTGGGGGACATGGACGCGCTGGAGCTGGCGCGCACCATCCGGGGCCGGGGGCTCGACATCCCCGTGGTGCTGCTGGCCTACGATCAACGGGAGCTCCAGCGCTTCCTCAAAGGCCGCGACACCTCGGACATCGAGCGGGCCTACCTGTGGCAGGGCGACGGCCGGATCCTGCTGGCGATCGTCAAAAGCGTGGAGGACCGACTCAACGCCGACTACGACACGCGCATCGGCGTGCCCGTCTTCCTGGTGGTGGAGGACAACGTCCGCTTCTACTCGGCCTTTCTGCCCGTCATCTACGAAGAGGTGATGAACCTCTCCCAGGCGGTCATCTCCGAGGGAGGCAACCTGCTCCAGCGGCTGTTTCGCATGCGCGCCCGGCCGAAGATCCTCCTGGCCACCAGCTACGAGGAGGCGTGGGCCTACTTCCAGCGCTACTCGGAGGACGTCCTGGGGGTCATCAGCGACATCGAGTTTCCCCACGAGGGAGAGAAGCACCCGGGGGCGGGGATCGACCTGGCCCGGGCCATGCGGGCGTCCCGGCCGGACCTGCCCATCGCCCTCCAGTCGTCCAACCCGGAATACGCGGCCGTCGCCCGGAGCCTGGGAGCCGGGTTCCTTCAGAAGGGCTCCGACGAGATCCTGCGGCAGCTCCGCACGTACCTGGCGGAGCACCTCTTCTTCGGAGACTTCATCTTCCGCATGCCCGACGGCTCGGAGGTCGCGCGGGCCTCGGACCTGCGCTCGCTCGTGACCCAACTCCGGACCGTGCCGGGAGAGTGCATCGCGTTCCACGCGTCCCGCAACGACTTCTCCCGCTGGCTGCGGGCCCGCGCGGAGTTCGGCGTGGCAGCCAAGCTGCGCCCGCGCAAACTGTCCGACTTCCCCACCGTCGACGACCTCCGTCAGGAGCTCATACGCTCCATCGATGAGTACCGGCGGGAGCGGAACCGGAGCACGGTCGCTTCCTTCGGCCACGAGCACTTCGACCCCGAGGAGGGCATCACCCAGATCGGGACGGGCTCGCTGGGCGGCAAGGGCCGGGGCCTGGCGTTCGCGGCGCGGCTCCTGGACGAGGTCAAGATGGACCAGCGCTTCCAGGGCGTGCGCATCGCGGTGCCCCCCGCGGTGATCCTGGGGGCGGGCGTGTTCGACCAGTTCCTGGAGGTGAACGGCCTCCGGAGCGTCAGCATGCAGTCCGAGGACGACGCCGAGACCCGGCGCCGCATCCTGGAGGCCCCCTTCCCCGGCGACCTCCAGGAGCAGATCAAGGAGTTCCTGGCTCTGGTGGACCACCCCCTGGCGGTGCGCTCTTCGAGCCTCCTCGAAGACTCGCCGCATCAGCCCTTCGCGGGAGTGTACGACACCTGGATCCTACCGAACGACCACCGTGACCTGGACGTTCGCCTCGAGGACGTGATCCACGCGGTCAAGGAGGTGTACGCCTCGACCTTCACGCAGAAGTCCAAGGCCTTCCTCAAGGCGACGCCGTACCGTCTGGAGGAGGAGCAGATGGCGGTGATCCTGCAGAAGGTGGTGGGGCGCCGGCACGGTCAGTACGTCTATCCGGACATCGCCGGAGTGGCCCGGTCCCACAACTACTACCCCGTGCCTCCATCCCGCACCGAGGACGGGATCGTGGCCGTGGCTCTGGGTCTCGGGCGCACGGTGGCCCAGGGGGAGCCGTGCCTGCGCTTTTCGCCCACCTACCCGAAGCATCTGGTGGACTTCTCCACCGTGGAAGACATGGTCGAGCACTCGCAGCGGGAGTTCTGGGCCGTCAGGCTGGGCCACGCCGTGGACGACGATCACTGGAGGCACGGCGGAGGCCTGGAGCACCTGCCCCTGTCCGTGGCCGAGAGGCACGGCGCGCTGGACCTGGCGGGGTCGACGTACTCGCCCGAGAACAACGCCATCTACGACGGCATCGGACGTCCGGGGATCCGCCTGGTGAGCTTCGCCTCCGTGCTCAAGCACGGGGCCTTCCCCCTGGCTGAGATCCTCGAGGAGCTTCTCATCGTCAGCCGGGCGGGCACCCGTTCACCCGTGGAGATCGAGTTCGCCGCCAACGTGGACCCGCCTCCGGGGGAGATGGCGGAGTTCGGCTTCCTGCAGCTCCGTCCGCTGGCGGTGGGCCGGGAGGAGGAAGCGGTGGAGATCGAGCAGGCAGAGCGAGGCTCGCTCATCTGCGAGAGCCCCGCCGTGCTGGGCAACGGGCGCCTGGATGATCTGTACGACCTGGTGGTGGTGGACCGGAACCGCTTCGAGCGGGCGCAGAGCCGGGAGTGCGCGGCGGCGGTGGCTCACTTCAACAAGCGTCTGGTGAGGGATGGTCGGCCCTACGTGTTGGTGGGCGTTGGGCGGTGGGGCTCCACGCACCCGTGGCTGGGCATCCCCGTGGCGTGGGAGGACATCTCCGGGGCCCGCGTGATCGTGGAAGCGGGCTTCAAGGACATACGCGTGACCCCCTCTCAGGGTACGCACTTCTTCCAGAGCCTCACCTCGCTCAACGTGGGCTACTTTACCGTGAACGCCCGTGCGGGGGAGGGGTTCGTGGACTGGGATTGGCTCGCCGACCAGCCCGGCCAGGAGTCCGGTGCCGGCGTGCGCCACCTTCGTTTCGAGAAACCCGTCGTCGTGAAGATGAACGGGAAGACCCGGCAGGGGCTGATCCGCAAGCCGAAACGGAACAGCGCGCGCGTGGAGGGCTGAGGGGGGCTCCGTTGCGCCCCGGATCCCGGGCCCCATCTTCGTTTTGCGAGAACGCACCCCAGCGGGAGTGGTACGATGAGCCACCGATTCCCTTCGCGAGGCGCGGTCGGCCTCGCCGTGATGATGAGCGTGATCCTGACCACCGCGTGCGCCGGTCCCGACGACTCCGGCGATGCGGCCACCGGCGGCAGCGAGAGCCTGGCGACCGTGGACATCCAGGCGCGCCTGGCGCAATACGCCACCTTCCGGCTCACCGCCGACCTGAGCCACCTGTCCGATGCCGACCGCCAGGTCGTCCGCCTCCTCATCGAAGCGGTGCGGCCCATGGACTCGGTGTTCTGGAAGGAGGCCCTGGGAGAGGATCGGCGCGCCGAGCTGCGGGCGCGCATCACCGAGCCCGACCTGTGGCGGTACGTGGAGATCAACTACGGGCCCTGGGACCGGCTGGGCGGCAACGAGCCGTTCGTGGCGGGCGTGGGCGCCAAGCCCGACGGGGCGAATCAGTATCCCGCCGACGTGACCGTGGAGGAGTTCGAGGCCGCGGCCGCGGCGGATCCGTCGCTGCGCTCGTTGTACACCGTGGTCCGCCGCGGCCAGGACGGCGGGCTCGTGGCGGTGCCGTACCACGAGGCGTACCGGGAAGAGCACGAGCTGGCGGCGCAGAAGCTCGAGGCGGCGGCCGAACTGGCCAGCGACCCGGGTCTGCGGCACTACCTGGAGCTGCGGGCCGCGGCTCTGCGAACCGACGAGTATCAGGCCAGCGACATGGCCTGGCTGGATATGAAGGACAATCCCATCGACGTGGTCATCGGTCCCATCGAGACGTACGAGGATGGGCTCATGGGGCTCAAGGCGGGCCACGAGGGCTACGTGCTGATCAAGGACATGGCGTGGAGCGAGCGGCTCCAGCGCTTCGCGGCGCTGCTGCCGGGGCTCCAGCGGGGGTTGCCGGTCCCCGCCGCCTACAAGCGGGAGATGCCCGGCACGGACTCGGACCTCAACGCCTACGACGTGGTCTACTACGCGGGCGAGGCCAACGCCGGCTCCAAGACGATCGCCATCAACCTCCCCAACGACGAGGAGGTGCAGCTCGCCAAAGGCACCCGCCGTCTCCAGCTCAAGAACGCCATGCTGGCCAAGTTCGACCAGATCCTGGTCCCCATCGCCGGCGTCCTCATCGCCGAGGACCAGCGCCAGCACGTGACCTTCGACGCCTTCTTCGCCAATACCATGTTCCACGAGGTAGCCCACGGGCTGGGCGTGAAGAACACGGTGAACGGCATGGGGACGGTGCGGGAGGCGCTCCGGGATCACGCCTCGTCCATGGAGGAGGGCAAGGCCGACATCCTCGGGCTCTACATGGTGACCAGCCTGCTGGAGCAGGGAGAGATCACCGAAGGCACGTTGGAGGACTACTACACCACATTCCTGGCGAGCATATTCCGGTCCGTTCGCTTCGGAGCTTCCAGCGCCCACGGCCGCGCCAACATGGTGCGCTTCAGCTACTTCGAGGAGCACGGCGCCTTCGTGCGCGACGAGGCTTCCGGGACGTATCGCGTGGACATGGACGCCATGCGGGCCGCCATGGAGGGGCTGAGCGAGCTGCTGCTGACGCTCCAGGGCGACGGAGACTACGCCGGTGTCGGAGCGTTGCTGGACGAACGGGGCATGGTGCCGAGCGGGTTGCGGGCGGACCTGGACCGGCTGGCTGAGCTGGGCATCCCCGTGGACATCATCTTCGAGCAGGGCGAGGGCGTACTCTTCTAACGGGCGTTCCATCACGTTTCGGCTGCCCGGCGGAACGCGTTTCCTGAAACACGCGGTCGGAGCGGGGATGCACCGGGGCCTTCCACGAGTCACCTGGGCTGCCGGGCGTTCCCGACTCCCTCCCTTCGCGGCTCAGAGGTGGCACGCCCCTTGTTTCCGCATTGTGGTGGATCCATTCTCCGGCCCCCGACACAGGAGTCCGACCCACCCGTGCGCGTTCCACTCCTCGCTGCTCTCCTACTCCTCCTCGCGGCGGCCCTGGCCGCGGCTCTGGTCCCCGCAGGGCTCGCCCTGGACCGGCGAATCGAGGCGGAGCTGCGCCGCACCGCGGTGGACGATCTCGGGAGGGCGCCCATGATCCTGGAGGACCGGAACGCCCAGCGGGACGAGGCCCTCTCCATGCACGCCATGACCGTGGCGGGGTCGGAGGGCCTGGCACGGGCCGTGGAGGAGGGACGCTTCCAGGACGCGGCCGCCATGGCGGGACAGGCCGCCGGCATGTACGGGGAGGACCCTGTCATAGTGCTTCCGGACGGGGTTCCGGTGGTGGGTCCGGCCATGGCGCCTCCGATCCTGGAGTCGGTGCGCTCCGGGGGGAGCCGGGTCGAATACGTCCAGGACGGGGACGTGCCAAGGGTCGTGGGCCTGGCTCCCCTGCGCTCCGGGGACGTGTGGCTCGGCGCCGCCGGCTCCTCAACCCCCCTGGACGGCGCCATGGCCACCACGCTGTCGTCCCTGGCCCGGGCCGACGTGACCATCCTGGGACGGGACGGCGCCCTGGTGGCGTCGACCCTCGACCCGGCTCAGGCGAGCCTCCTGGCCGGAGCCGCCACGTCCGCGGGAGGCCGCGACGTCACCGACAAAGTGCGGGAGGTCGCCGTCGCGGGCGCTGCCACCTGGATCGCCGCGGCGCCCGTGGCCGATGCCGGTACAGTGCTTTTCAGCCGCACCGTGGCGGAGGAACTGGCGGCCCTCCCCGGCATGCGCCGGGAGGCGCTCCTGGCAGGCCTCCTCACGCTGGTGCTGGCGCTGGGCGTCGGCTTCCTGGTGGCGGCCACCCTCGCGCGGCCCGTGCGGGGCCTGGCCGAGGCGGCGTCCCGTGTCTCCGAAGGCGACTTCGAGGCGCCCATCCCCGTCTCCCGCGTGGAAGAGGTGGACCGCCTGGGCACCGCCTTCCGCATCATGCGCGAGAGCCTGCGGCGTCGCCTGGGCGAGTTGGCCGACGCCAATCGGGAGCTGGAGGACCGCCAGCGCCGTCTCGCCGAGCTGCAGACCGAGCTGATCCGCCAGGACCGGCTCGCCTCCAGCGCTCGCATGGCGGCGGAACTGGCCCATGAGATCCGAAACCCCGTGGCCAACGTCCGCAACTGCTTGGAGGTCGTGCGCCGGGGCCTTCCCGACGGATGGGAGGAGGGAGCCCGCTTCGCCGACATGGCTATCGACGAGCTGCTTCGCATGCACGAGCTGGCGGAGCAACTCCTCGACCTGAACCGCCCAGGCGATCCGGGAGCCGGCGACTGCGACCCTGCGGAAGTGGCGGGGCAGGTCGCCACCCTGGCCGGCGTGGGCGACAACGCCATGGAAGTGGCGGTCCGCACCACCGGCGGCGTCGGCGCCGCCGCGCAGCAGGCCGTCAGGGCAGCCCTCCCGCCCGACGCACTCAAGCAGATCCTCTTCAACCTGGTGGAGAACGCCCGGGAGGCCAGCGGGGGCAGCGAGCCGGTGGAGGTCGAGATCACCACGGCCGGCTCGAACCTCGTGCTGGATGTCCTGGATCGGGGCCGGGGCCTGTCCGACGACGTCATCGACCGCCTCTTCGACCCCTTCTTCACGACCAAGGACGCCGTGACCGGCGTGGGCCTGGGGCTCTTCGTGGCCGAAGGTCTCACGCGCCGCTACGGGGGCCGCATAGAGGCCGCCAACCGCGCGGACGGCCCCGGCGCCCGCTTCCGCATCCAGGTGCCGGCGGCGGCGGGAGGACGGGCCGCCCCTGTGGAAGACGCCGCGTCGGAGGATGCGGAAGGAGGCGCCTCATGACCGGGCGCCCGCGCCGCATCCTCGTGGTGGACGACGACCGCACCTTCCGCCTGTCCACCGCCGAGCTCCTCCGCCAGGACGGCCACGAGGTGGAGGTGGCCGCCCACGCCGCCGAAGCCGTGGAGCGCCTGGGCGCCGCCGCCTTCGACCTGGTCCTCCTGGACCTGCGCATGCCGGGGATGGACGGCCTCACGGCCGTGGAGGTTTTGCGTAGGAGAGGGCTCACGGCGCCGGTGCTCATAATCAGCGGGTTCGGCACCATCGACGTGGCGGTGGAGTCCCTGCACCGGGGCGCCGACCACTTCCTCACGAAGCCCGTGGACCCCGCCATGCTGAGCGCCAAGGTGGCCGAGCTCATGGAGCGGCGTCCCGCGGAGGAGCGCATCCGCGAGGGCGCCCTGGGTGCCATCGTGGGCCACACCCGGGCCATACGGGAGGTGTGCGACGCCATCCGCACCGTGGCCCCGGAGCCCACCACCGTCCTCATCACCGGCGAGACCGGGACGGGCAAGGAGCTCCTGGCCCGGGCCGTGCACGAGCTGTCGGACCGCGCCTCGGGTCCCTTCGTGCCCGTGAACTGCGCGGCGCTCGCCGAGGGCATCCTGGAGAGCGAGCTGTTCGGGCACGTGCGCGGGGCCTTCACCGGCGCCGTGGGCGACCGCAAGGGCCTCTTCGCCGCCGCCCGGGGCGGGACCCTCTTCCTGGACGAGGTGGGCGACGTGAGCCTGGCCCTCCAGCAGCGCCTACTCCGAGTGCTCCAGGAGCGGGAGGTCGTACCCGTGGGCGCGGTGAAGGCGGAAGCCGTGGACGTGCGCGTGGTAGCCGCCACGCACCGGGACCTGCCCGAGGAGATCCGCGGCGGCCGCTTCCGGGACGACCTCTACTACCGGCTGAACGTCTTCCACGTCCATGTGCCTTCCCTGCGGGAGAGGGCCGGCGACATCCCGCTCCTTGTGGAGGCCGCCCTGGAGCGTCTGGCGGAACGGAGCCCCCGGGCCCAGCCGGTGGCCGTCTCGCCCCTGGCCATGCGCTTGCTCCGGGCCCACCCTTGGCCGGGCAACGTGAGGGAGCTGTTCAGCGTGGTGGAGAGCGCCGCCATCCGCTCCGGGGGCCGGCGCATCGAGGCCCAGCACCTGCCGGCGCCCATCCGTGATCCGGAAGGGGAAGGGCGCCCATCCGGTCAGGAGGAACGCTACCGGGCGCAGTCCGCCGACGACGAGCGGGCCGCCATCGAGGCCGCCCTCGACAAGGCCCAAGGCTCCCGGAGCCGGGCGGCCGAGATCATGGGCATGAGCCGCACGACCCTGTGGCGGCGCATGAAGGAGTTCGGGATCGGGGAGTAGGCGGGGCGTGTTCCCCGTTCCAGCATGAAACGCGCGCCGACGTTTCATGCAACCCGGCCCACTCGCTGACCCCGGCATGTCATCCCTTGTAAGTCATTGTCGTTCTTCATGTTATGCATGGCGATACGCGGCCGCGCACCGGGGCACGGCCGTTGCTTCCCTCTCCCTCGTCTGTTTCACAAGGACCCATCGAGACCGAGGAGAGGGATGATGACGAACGCCATTCGACGCCCGTCGATGCGACGCTGGATGACCCGGGGCCCGCGCGAGGGTCTCCTGCTGCTCACCACGCTGGCCGCTCTGGCCGGGTGCAACGAGGACACTACGGGCCCGGAGATGCCCCTGAATCCTGCCACGGCGCCCCGGGCCACCATCGACCGCTTCAGTGATGAGGCGGGCATGCTCTTCCGCCGCGCCGACAACGGCGTCCTGCCCGCCGCGGGCCAGGCCATCGACTTCGACCAGGCCCCCTTCGTGACCCAGGGGTTGGGACCCGACGGCCAGGTGGTGCGCTACTACAACTTCGACGTCATGTCCACCACGCCGGCGCCCATCTGGGTGCTCTTCCCGGAGGGCGGCTCCACGCCGGTGCCGGGCCAGCTCAACATCGTCGACGTCGTCCCGGGGGAGGTCGGCTACAACGACTTCTGGCGGGTCATGAAGGTGACGGTGCCCGCAGACTACGTGGCCAACACCGCCACCAGCGCACAGGACATCCTGGACGCGGGCTACGAGGTCGAGGCCACCGACATCATCGTGAACTGCCCCGTCGTGCCCGAAGGCTCGACCGCCGACGAGGGCCCGGGAGCAAACGGCCTCACCATGGGGTGGTACAACGACCAGGTGGTCTTCTACTTCGACTTCAATGAGGCCAGCCTGACGGCCGTGGCCGGGCTGGTCCCCACGGCTCCCATCTTCGTCAGCTTCAACGTCAATCCGGACGAGGCCGGGGGCGGTCCCGCGTCGGGCTTCATGGCCCAGGGCTCCTCGGAGCAGACGCACAACGTCGTGGCCACCGTCCCGGGGGATGCGGGCTACTCGCCACTCTGGAACGTCTTCCCCTACGACAACGCGCAGTTCGACGACGTGTGGAACCTGGAGACGGCCGCGGATGCCGACAACTTCGGCGTGGCCGCCATCGTGAACTGCCCCGTGGTCTACGAGGGCGACCCGCCCGGTGACCCGGCCACCGCCGTGGAGACCACCATCGACCGCTTCAGCGACGCGGCCGGGATGTTGTTCAGGCGCAGCGGCAACGCGGCCCTTCCCGCTGCGGGGGAGGCCATCGACTTCGACCAGGGACCGTTCATCACCCAGGGTCTCGGACCCGACGGCCAGGTGGTGCGCTATTACAACTTCGACGTCATGCCCACGACGCCGGCGCCCATCTACGCGTTCTTCTACGAGAACGGCGACCCGGTGCCCAACCAGCTCAACGTCGTGGACCTGGTACCGGGAGACGACGGATACAGCGACTTCTGGCAGGTCGTCCTGGTCACCGTTCCCGACGACTATGTGGCAAACACCGTCACCAGCCTGGACGGCATCGTGGCCTCCTCCTTCGAGACCGAGGTCACGGACATGATCGTGAACTGCCCGGTCGTGCCGGAGGGCTCGACGGCGGACCTGCGCCTGAGTGGGGGAGGCACCGGCCTCACCCGAGGCTGGTACCAGGGCGAGTTGATCCACTACTTCAACTTCGTCGAAGCGCCGCTGAGCCCCACGGATCTGGATGCGGTGCCCACGGCCCCGATCTTCGTGACGTTCAACATCAACCCCGACCAGGAGGGAGGCGGGCCGCCGTCAGGCTTCGTGACCGAGGTCGGAAGCGACCAGACACACAACGTCGTGTCGACCCTCCCGGGTGATGTGGGGTATTCGCCCCTCTGGGACGTCTTTCCCTACGACAACGCCGCGTTCGACGCGGTCACGGACCTGGCGTCCGCACAGGCCGCGGACGATTTTGGTCTGGCAGCCAGAGTGAACTGTCCGATCGTGTTCATCGAGTAGGGCAAGTCACCTTGACACGACTCGACTTCGGGAGGCCCCGGGGGCATGCGCAACCGGGGCCTTTCCCATGGACGGAGAGGACGAAGCATGAATACGAGAGGGTTGGGGCTCCGGGCGGCGCTGCTTACGGCGGCGGGGCTGGTCCTGGGAGCCGGCGGCATAGCCGCGCAGTCCGTCGCGAGCCGAACCCCCAACATCCTGGGGGGATGGACGCCCGCGCGGGGGGTGGTGCAGTTCAACTTCGTGCACCGCTTCAGCATGACCGACGCGCCGCTCCGCAAGGTCATCAACACCCCCACCTTCGTGGTGGGCGCGGGCCTCACGGACTGGCTCATGGCGGGCTTCCTGTACGGCTCCAACTCGACCCTGGTACCCGCGTACCCCAACGAGTGGGAGTTCTTCGGCCGGGCGATGCCTCTGGCCGAGAGCCGGGACGCGGCCGTGGACCTGTCCATTCAGGCGGGTTACAACGTCGCCTCCGAGAGCCTCGACGGAGAGGTGCTCCTGGCCAGAACCCTGGGCAGCCTGCGGCTCCTGGCCGGGGGTCGCGCCTTCTCCGAAGGCTACGACGGGACGGACGCCCGCTTCGCCGTGGTGGGCGGAGCGGCGATCAACCTGTCCCGGTCCGTGAGCATCGCCGGAGACTACAGCGTCCTCACGGACCGCGCGGACGACGAGGACGCCGCGTGGGGCGTGGGGCTGCAGCTTGGCGTGCCTTACACGCCCCACAGCCTCTCCATCCATGTGACCAACGTGGGGACGGGATCCCTGGAGGGCGCCTCCCGGGGTACCCGCACCCGGTGGGGCTTCGAGTACACGGTACCCATCACGATACGGCGCTACACCGCCGGAGGCGCGACGGAAACCCGACCAGCGGAAGCCGGAGCGACGGGCACGGAGGTGCGCACGGTAAACACGGACACGGTCGTGATCGAAATGCGGAACCTCACCTACGGAACGACCCAGTTGACCGTCCCCCCGGGAACCACCGTGGTCTGGGTCAACCGCGATCCCCTGCAGCACACGGTGACTTCGGACACCGGGGCCTTCGACTCGGACCTCATCGACCCCGGGGAGCGCTACGTCCGGACGTTCACCCAGGTGGGCGCCTACCCCTACCACTGCACACCCCACCCCTTCATGAAGGGCACCATCGTCGTGGAAGCGATGACGGGAGGAGACCAACCATGAGACCCAGCCACCGTTCGAGGATGGCCGTCGCCCTGAAGCTCGCCGCGCTGACGCTTCTGGTCGCGTGCAGTGAGCACCAGGACCCCATGGACCCCAACGGCGATGAAGTCGTCGAGATCGACCTCGTCAACTTCGCGTTCTCGGACGACGAGGTACGCATCGCACCGGGCACCACGGTACGCTGGACGAACACCACGTCCGAGTTCCACACCGTGACGCCCGACGGCCAATCTGCCTGGCAGGAGTGGCAGACGACCACCCAGGGGGAGACCTTCGAGGTGACGTTCAACAGCGCGGGCACCTTCCCCTACTACTGCTCGCCCCACCGCAGCCTGGGCATGGAGGGGACCATCATCGTGGAGTGAGGCGGAGCCGCCGCGACACGGGTGGCGAGGCGAGTGGCAGCCGCCACTTGCCTCCCTCCCATGCGGGCGAGCACATTCGCGCGGTCCTCGCGCCTCGTCCCAGGAGATGTCCCATGTTTCGCGTCCGTCGCCTTCCGGTGTCGTGGGTCCTCGTCGCCGGCACCGCCCTCGCCGCCTCCGGTCCGGCTCGGGCCCAGACCCCCTCCCCTGACGAGTTGGCGGAGGAGGCCCGGCAGATCGCCGAATCCATGGCGAAGACGAGCCAGGAGATGGTGGACATGATCTTCTCGTTCGCCGAGCTGGGCTTCCAGGAGACGCGGACCGCCGATTACGTCACCGGCATCCTGGAGAGGGAAGGCTTCTCGATCGAGCGGGGCTGCGCCGGTATGCCCACGTGCTACGTGGCCACGTGGGGGAGCGGGGGGCCGGTGATCGGCTTCATGGGAGACATCGACGGCCT
>DASWKP010000434.1:0-5689 GCA_036396575.1 Longimicrobiales bacterium
TGGCCGTCCTGACCCGCCACTTCCTCCGCCATCACGGAGCCAAGCATGGTAACGGTGCCGGGCGGCCGGAGGTCACGCCCGCGGGGCTCGATCTCCTCAGGGACCATCCCTGGCCTGGCAACGTCAGGGAGCTGTCCCACGTGCTGGAGGCGGCCATGATCCTGGCCGAAACGGCCCTCCTCGACCGGGAGCACCTGGCGGCGGTGCTCCAGGCGATGGATCCGGGTGCGCCACGACCCCCCGCGCGCGACGATCCCGACCAGCGATCGGGGGGAGGGCGCTACTCGTTCTTCGGTACGGAGGACGAGGAGCGGGAGGCCATCCGGAGCGTCCTGTCTCGCTGCCGGGGGAACCGCACTCGGACTGCCCTGGAGCTGGGAATGGCCCGAAACACGCTTCGCGCCAGGATGCGGAAGTACGGCCTCTGAAGCACGAAACGGGGCCGGGCTGGTGTCCGGTCCCAGAAATCCGGGTAGCGCCGCGGGCGCCGAGGCGCCCGCACTGGCGAGGCGCGACGGCGAGGAACACGCGTCAACCGTCTCCGCCCGGCCAGCTCCGCCGCCGGGTGGTCAGGACCGTTCCAGCGGCGCCCACCAGGAGCCACGACAGGCTCCACGCTCCGACGGTCGCGGCCGGCGACCACGCTCCCCCCGCCAGCTCCCCCAGGGCGTCGACCGGGAGGCCCACGGCATCCACCCAGGGCGCCAGGGCCCCGAAGAAGCTCGCCTCCAGCTTGACGGCGACCTCCAGTCCCGCCAGGACGAGGAACAGCAGGAACCCCACCGACGCGTCGGCGCGAATCCCCCAGCCGGAGCACGCCCACACCAGAATCCCCTGGAGAAGCACGGCGATGGCCAGAGCGGGCGCCCGCCGGATGAGGGCCGGGGCGGCTCCTCCCTCCCCGGGCACCAGAGCGAGGGCTAGGGCGGCGGTCCCGGACAGCACCATCACCACCCCCAGCGACAGCAGCATGCAGACACCGAGGCGCCGCAGGTAGAGCGCGACCGGAGAAGCACCGGTCTGGGCCCAGAGCAGCCAAACGCCCGAGTGCACCTCCTCGGCCACCAGGGACGAGGTGAGGCGAAGCGAGAGCAGGAAGCTCCCCAGCGCCACCGCACCCCAGGAGGTGCGGGCAGCCTGCTCGGGTGCCGGGGCCGTCGCCACCGCATAGAGGGTCCACGCCAGCACTCCGGCCGTGACGAGGACGCCGAAGCGCCCGTGGAGGCGGAGCCGAGAGCGGGCGAACGCGGCGCACGTGGCGCATGTGGCGAACGCATCGGGGCCGGTCCGGCTCACGACGACCCCGGCTCGCTGTGGCGGACCGCGTCCTCCAAGCGGCTCAACTCCGTTTGCGCGAGGCGGGCCGCGATACGGCCTCCGCTGAGGACCACGGCCGTATCCGCCAGGCTGTCCACCTCACGAAGCTCGTGGGTGGTGACCAGAACGGTGGCGCCCCGCTGGCGCAGGCGGGCCACCAGGATCCGGGCGCGGGTGCGGGACGCGGCGTCCAGACCGCCCAGAGGCTCGTCCAGCAGGACCAGGCCGGGAGAGCGGCGTGCCAGGGCGAAGGCCATGGCCGTGCGCCTTGCGGCCCCCCGGGACAGCGTCTCCACGGAGACCCCGACGAAACCGCCGAGGCCCAGGTCGGCCAGGGAGCGGCGCGTCCGAGCCCGGCGCCGCTTCCCGCGGTACCCCCGGAGACGCGCCCCCTCGGCGACGAGCCCCTCCACGGTCCAGCCCGGCGGCAGCGCCACCTCCTCGGGCACGTAGCTGACGGCCCCCGTGGCCCGGTACTCCGACGGAGCTCGTCCTCCCACGCACACCCGTCCTGACCAGGGGCGCAGCAGGCCCAGCAGGATCCGGATCAGGGTGGTCTTGCCGGCACCGTTGGCCCCGACCACCGCCGTTGACGTTCCGGGCTCCAGGCGAAGGTCCAGGCCGCGCAGGATCGGCTGGCGCCGACGGCGTAGACCGTACCCCGCCTGGATGTCCTCCAGCAGCACCAGGGGTCCAGGGCGGCTCACTGGAACACGAGTCGGGTGAGCTCGGAACCGACCAGGAGATCACGGACCAGGAGGAGGCCCTCGGGCGCCAGGAAAGTCCGGGCGTCTCCCGGCAGGGCGATGCGCGATACACGCCCGTCCACTTCCAGCACGTCCAGCGCGTGCGAGCCGTCGGCGAGCGCCACGCGCAACGCCATCCGGGGCGGCGCCGATGACACGTCGAGGAAGGGGGGCAGGGCATCCGGGATCAGGACGCTCCGACCGCTGGGGCGCAGCCGATCGGAGATGGCCTCGAGTCGAGCGCGCAGCGAGTCGGGCAGGGGTGGCCCCGGCGCGTCCGAAGCGCAGATGCGCCGGGGGGCGTTCGATGCTCGCGGCTCGGGCCAGACCCGCTCCAGACACGGGTCCGGAACCACGCCCATGTAGGCTGCCCCCCTGTGAAGGCCCACGACTGCCCCGCGCAGGGGGTCCACCTCCCCGGACACCTTCTGGATGACCTGTCGCGCGATCTCGCGGGTCCCCTCTCCGGGTCGAGCTTCGAAGAGAACGCCGTCCATGGACCCGTCCAGCCCCGTGCAGGTGAGGAGGGCGAAGACGGACCCGGTGGGTCCCGCCGCGAGGCCAGCGAGGGTACCGAATGGGCATGACGGGTGCCGGAGGGACGCCTCCCCGACAAAGGCGCCCTCCGGGCTGAAGAAGCTGACGCGCCGCTCTGAAGCGTCCGCGACGGCCAGGAGGGTCTCCGTCGCGGCCAGGGCGAGCGGAAGCCGAAGCTCGCCGGGGCCGTCTCCTTCCCGGGAGAACGTCATGATGTCACCGTCGTCGTCGAGCACGTGGACGTGACGTGCGCGCCGGTCCAGGAGCACCCATCCCCGGTCCGTCCTGCGGGCGTCGGCCACCGAGAGGATCTCCGGGAACGTGTCGACGGCGACCGTGGCGGCCGAGTCGACCGTCGCGAACGACGAGGGCTCGGGGAGCCAGAGGACATCAGCCGGGGCGGCCCGCTCCTGAGTCCGGCTACACGACAGGAGCGGGGCCGCAAGAGAAAGCGCGCATACCACCGCGGTCCTGCGGCGAGTGCTCGAGGCGGGGCTCGTCCAGCGCTCAGGTTTCATGGCTTCTCCAGTCCGGGTGTACCAGAAACATCCGCACGCCCCGCGGCTCCGGACATGGCGAAATGGGACATCCCCCCTCCCCGAGCGGGGAGGGGGGGCACCGGGTTCAGAACTTGAAGACCTCCCAGGGGACCCAGACGGAGCAGGCCATGAGATCCAACGCGGCCAGACCATCGCAGAGCCTGTGGCCCCACCAGCCGACGTCGACCCAGCCGTCGTCGTCCGTGTCCACGCAGTGGACCCAGGAGTCGTAGGCGTTCCAGCCGCACGAGCCCAACTGCTCGGACAGGGTGCAGTCCCGGGGCAGGTCGTTCATGTCGACCGCGATGCAATCGCCGGCGGCGGCGGCCGTCGCGTGCAGCAGGAGGGCCAGGAGAGCCAGCGCCAGGCCGGCGCGCACGGACTGAGGGAGTCGATACCACTTGATCATGTCGTTCTCCGGTTCGAGTTCGAAAGGCCCCACGGGCCGAATCCCATGGGGCTCGAGCCGGTCCTGAGCGGGAGAGGTCGCGCAATTCTGGTCGGGAGTGGTCGGATGTGGTCAGCAATGAGGGTCTGGCGCCGTCCCGGGTCTCGGCCGGCGCGGGCCGGGGAACCCCTCGGTCCCTGGGCTTCTCGCGCCGCCGGGGGGTAGGAAGGAGGACCCGGCTCGGCGTGGGTATCCACAGAGTCCATGCCACACCGTGATCGCGGGGCGGTGGAAGGGAGAAACGCGCCAGTGTAGCCGGGGCGGCCTGAAACCCTTTACAGATCGGGTGCGTAGGGTCGAGTGTTACGTGACAGACCCAGAAGCCCGTGGTTCCGGGAGGAACGTGAGAATGAAGACCACTGCGACGTTGTTCATCGGCGGCGCCATTTCCATCGTGCTGTTCAAGCTTCTTGCCGCCCTTTTCCTTCCCCTTCTCGGGGCGTTCGTCGGGCTCCTGATGATGACGGTGAAGCTGGCCCTGGTGGCCGCGGTCATCTACTTCCTCTACACCGTGTTCTTCAAGCGAAAGAGGGACGAGGCGGAAGTCGAGGGGTGACGTAGACCGCCCCGCAACCGGAACACGCGCCCCGCGCGGGGCGCGGGCATCACGAGGCCCCCCGGCCGACCGAGACGGGGGGCCTCATGCGTTCCGGAAACCCAGCCGGCAAGCCGCTCTCCGGAAATCGCTCTCTTGACGGGTCCCGAGGTGGCGCTTACCCTAGAGAAGTCTTCACCGGGAGACCTCCGAAGTGCCTTGTCTCGTGCGGCGTTTCGGCCCATAGGCCCCCTTCGGTGGAAGGGCGTCGAACATGTTCGTGGGGCTGGCCTCCAGATGGGACCAGACCGCACCTCTCCCACAGTCCAACACCAGGAGCAAGCAGATGAACAAGTCCGATCTCGTGGACGCCCTCGCCGACCGCACGGGCATGACGAAGGCCGACGCCTCGCGAGCGGTCGACGCCATGTTCAGCACGGATGACGGGGTCATCGCGAAGGCGCTGAAAAAGGGCGACCGGGTCCAGATCACTGGCTTCGGAACCTTCGAGGCGAAGAGCCGGAAGGCCCGCACGGGACGGAACCCGCGTACTGGCCAGACCATCAAGATCGCGGCGACCAAGACGCCCAGCTTCCGCGCAGGCAAGGGGCTCAAGGACGGCATCAAGTAGGCGATCCCGCTCCGAAGATCCAAGAGGGCCGCGCCTGTAGCTGGCGCGGCCCTTTTTCTTGTGTGCCTGGACAACCGCCCGTCGGCGATGTCCCGTCCCCCCACGTTATTTGCGGGGGGGGGCTCGCCGCTGACCGCCACCCGTCCGGTCCGGTCGGTCGTAGTCCACCCGGAGGCTGCGCCCCTTTACCGTGGTTCCGTTCAGGGTCTTGATGATCCGGTCGGCCTGGCCGGCGGCCACCTCCACGATCGAGAAGCTCTCCCGCATGTCGATGCGGCCCACGACCGAGCCGCTCAAGCCCGTCTCCCCCGTAATGGCGCCCACGATATCGCCCGGACCGGCCGCGTCACGCCGCCCCAGTCCCATATAGATGCGGACGAAGGCGTTGCCCTTGGTCGGTGAGTCGGCCGCGGCCTGGGGGGCGGGCGGCGTCTCCGGAGTCCGCTTCCTCAGGAGAGCCACCGCGGCGGCGGCCACCTCGGCGGGTTCCCACTCGTTGAACAGAGGCTCCAGAAGGCTCAGATAGACGGCCACATCCTCGCTCTCCAGCGCCTCGGTGAGGAGGTCCAGGGTTTCGGCCAGGCCCGCTGAACGGTCACGCTCGATCGATGGCGGCGCCGCCGTGAGGCCGTATCCGGTCCGCCGGGCCACGTCGCGCAGGTGGGGCACCTCGCGGGGCAGGACCAGGACGTGGCCACCGCGTCCCCCTCCGTGACGTCGGTCCATGGCATCCGGTCCCCCAGGAACGTCCACGCTGACGACGCCCACCGCCGTCCCCTCGCTTTCCAGGGCCTCCAGGGCCGCCAACTCAACCACGGCAAGCCAGACCGGAACATCGCCGTCCCCCGGGGCGCCCGCCCGGTAACCGTGGAGGGTGAGGAAGTCGCCGAGGTCGGCCGCCCTGTCGTCGCTCCTGACGAAGAGGGCCGCGTGGCG
>DASWKP010000435.1:0-2948 GCA_036396575.1 Longimicrobiales bacterium
CCCGGGCGCAGTCCTCGACGTCCAGACGCCGCGGGATCCAGAGGGCCAGGCCTGTCGGAAACTCGAAGCCCTCGGGCGCTACTCCGACGATCTCGTACGCGTCGCCGTCCAGCGTGAGGGTCCGACCCAGGACGTCGGGGCTTCCGGCGAAGCGCTCCCGCCACAGGCCGTGGCCGATGACCGCCACGAGGGGCCCGTCGGGCCCGAACTCGTCGGGGCGGATGTCCCTCCCCAGCGCGGGAGCGACGCGGAACGTCGCCATAACACCTTCCGTGACCCGGGTGGCGTCCATGACGAAGGGCTCGCCCAGTTGCGTGACCGCGACCATGGTCGAGTTGTAGCCCACCAGGGTCCCGATGCCCGGCGACCGCTCGGCGATGTCCACCAGGTCCGGATACGACATGGGGCCCGGACGGCCCCCGGGGCTGCTGGCCGCCACCTGCACGGTGATGAGCCCGTCGGGCTCGGGGTACGGCAGGGGCGACAGAAGAACGCCGTTCACCAGGCTGAAGATGGCCGCGTTGCCGCCGATGCCCACCGCCAGGGTGGCCACGGCGGTGGCGGTGAAGCCCGGCCGGCGCACGAGAGAGCGTAGGGCGAAGCGGATGTCCAGGCGCAGCATGTCGAGGATCCGGCTCATCGAAGGCTCCGGCGTTTCCGCAGAAACGTCAGGGGGCAGGGCTCGGCTCGGCCGCACGCGCTCCCCCATCCCCGCCCGCACGCCGTCGATCACGAATCGCACAAGGAACAGCGCCAGCGCGCCGGACCCTTCCCGGGCGCGCTCCGCATACCGGTCCGCGAAGGTCTCAGCCATACGCTCGCCGAAGGCCCGGCGGAAGGAGGCCGGGTAGAGGGCCAGCATGGCGCGGAACAGTGCCAGCGCCAGGGGGCCGGGAGGGGGGTGGGGTGTCACGGGAGGGCCCCGGGGACGGAGCCCGCGGTCCGGGCCATGGGTGCGGCGTGAGTCCGGCCCGGGAGCGCGGGTCGCTGCCAGCACCGCGAGCTGGGGCCGGGCGGGCTCGCGGGCGCGTCGAGCAGCCGCCCCGAGCGCTCAGGGTGCTCAGGGCACATCGGCCAACACGTTCCGCGCCCGGGCGAGCGCCATGACCTGGTCCAGGCGCACCGACTCCGCCGCCAACACCTGCCGGCCCCGGGCCGTGAGCCGGTAATACCGCCGGGGCCTCCCCCGGTGGACGTCCGGCGCCTCGGCGGGCGCATCCGCCTCCTCTACCATCCCCTCCCCCATGAGACGCGCGAGCACCCGGTACAGCGACCCGATCTCCGGCCTCACGACCCCTCCGGACTCCTCCTCGATGGCCTTCATGATGGCGTACCCGTACTGATCCGCGTCCGCCAGGACCAGAAGGACGTGGTAGTCGGTGGGCGAGAGGGGCTGGTGATGCTCGGTGGCGTTGGACACGGCAGGCTCCTGTTTACATGCTTGATGCTATATATACTCGATACATGTAAACGGAGCAAGGACCGGGGGGCGGCAGGTGTGCGGCTGTGCGGCTCGTGGGCGGGTGGCCGTGCGTGGGCCGGGAGCGAGTCGCCGCCGGCCGCTACACCAGGTGGTGCGTCTCCCCCTTCTCCTTGGACTGCCGGTCCGCGTGACTGCGCTTCCTCGCCAGCGCCTGCACGGCGGTATCCTGCGGGGAGAACTGCCGGCAGGCCAGCGTCCACTTGAGGTCATAGACGGAGAACCGGATGGCGGCCATGACCTTCTTCTTCTGATTGATGTGCGGATCGCTCCGCTGGTTTGCGACGATGGTTCTGGTGGCCGACTTCAGCTCAACGAGCTTTTCGGCGATGGAACTGAAGAGCTCGCGGAGCTTGGGGTCCGTCTCCTGGATCTCGACCGGAGGATATGCCGACATGTAGCCCAACACCTGTTGTGGGATGGGCAACCTCGGATCGAAGGCGAAGTCGTCCACCGGGCGCTTGGAGTCGGGCTCGGAAACGGGGGCCACCACGGACTCGGGCGGCTCCCACACCAGCTCCAGATCCTCGACGTGGCTCACCGAGGAGACGCCGGTGTTCGCCACCCACCCACCCAGGGTCCGGTGGGCCGAGATCAGCTCGCACACCCATCCCGAGTAGTCGGTGTCGACTCCCCACCTCCGCTTGGAGCCCTTCCCGAATCGGCGCTCCGGATCCTCCACGTAGGAGCGGACGACGCGCCACGTGCTGGTTCTGTCCTGTCCCTTCGTGCGCCGCACGATGCTGCCGTCCCGGGGCGCCTCCGTCACGGGGCGCCCCCTACGACGAGATCGTCATGTGGAAGCCGTCCGGATCCACCAGGTTGAAGGCCCGGGCTCCCCAGGGCATGTCGGCGGGGTCGCTGGCCAGCGTACCGCCGCGCGCCGTGATGGCCGCCGCGACCTCGTCCACGTCCTGTGACGTCTGGAAGTAGAGGCGGATGGCTTGCCCCTTGGGCCGGTCCCGGCCTTTGGCCCAGTCGTCCTGGGAGAGCACGATGGCCTGGTCGCCCGCGACGAGTTCGGCGCCCCTCAGCACTCCCTCGTGCTCGAATCTGGACTCGAGGTGGAAGCCGACGATGCCACAGTACCAGTCCAGGCTCACCTGGAGGTCGTTCACGGTCAGAGCGGCGGAGACGGACTTGAGACGGAGGGTCTCCGGGTGGGTGCGCTGCGAGTCGTCGGACATGGGTCTGGCTCCGGGAGTGGCGTGGGCAGGAAGGTTGGTGCTCGGCCGATTCCTCGGTGAGCGATGCTCGAAGGCGCACAAGCTACGGAGGGAGGAGCCCGCGCGCGACCGCGCGGGGGACGACGACCGCTCAGGAGACGCGACCGCCCCGGGGGGGCGGCGACCACGCGTGGGGGGACGCGCCTGCTCGGGGGGGGCGACCGCGCAGCCGGCCGCGACCACGCGGGGGGGCCGCGACCATGCGGGGGGGGGCGGCGACCACGCGGGGGGCGGCGACCACG